>NZ_JASBOF010000001.1:0-270830 GCF_039907195.1 Corynebacterium sp. c3Ub_189
CCTTCATCCCTATGCCGAGGGGGAAGGGGGCAAGCGAAAAGTTGGCTGTGAATCCCCCTGCCGCGAGGGGGATAAGACCGGACATCGGGCGTGGGGTTGCTAGGATCTAGCGCGTGAATAAAGACAGCATCTCGCAGGAACAGCCGCCAGAAGGCGAGGGGGCCCACCCAGTACAGGGCAAGGTCACCCAGCAAGGCAAAGAGGCGACTAAGAAGAAAGATATGCCGTGGCTGCTGGAAACCCTTCTGGTAGTGGCGACGGTTCTCGTGATCGTTGGACTATTCCAGAACTTTATCGGCCGGCAGTATGTGATCCCATCGGGTTCAATGGAGCCGACCCTCCACGGCTGCGAGGGCTGCACAAATGACCGTATCTTTACGGAAAAGATCTCTTACTACGGTGACGGCGAGCCAGAACCGGGCGATGTGGTTGTATTCAAGGGCACCGAGGACTGGAATTCCAGCTACGTCTCACCACGCTCGTCCAATCCGATCATTCATGGCGTGCAGGATGCGTTGAGCTTCGTATCCTTGGCACCGCCAGACGAAAATACTCTGGTCAAGCGTGTGGTTGCTACCGGCGGACAGACGGTGTCCTGCCAAGAGGGCGATCCTGCAGTCATGGTAGATGGCAAGCCCATCGAGCAAGACTACGTGCAAGACCCGCCAACGTACCCGGTAGATGAATCGACCGGCTCGGAGGCCTGCGGTGGTCCGTACTTTGGTCCCGTCGAGGTACCGGAGGACAATATCTGGGTGATGGGCGATAACCGTACTGCTTCGGCCGATTCTCGCTACCACATGACCGATAAGTTCCATGGCACGGTTCCAGTAGAAAACGTCCGCGGCAAGGTGAAATTCGTATTCTGGCCGTTTACCCGCATAGGTGGGGTTGATGACCCGGACATTCAGGAATAAGCCTTCCTCCCAACGCCTGCGCACCCGGGATTTTCTTATCCCCGTGGTGGCAGGCTTTGTCCTGCTGGTGCTCCTGCAGGCGCTGGTGGGGCGGATGTATGTCATTCCTTCTGCTTCGATGGAGCCGACCCTGCACGGGTGTCCCGGCTGCAAAAATGATCGCATTGCCGTGCAAAAGGTCAGCTACTACTTCACGGACCCCAAGCCTGGGGAGGTTGTGGTTTTTGAAGGGCCCGACTCATGGAATAACGAGTTTGAGGTCAATCGCTCGCACAATATTTTTGTGCGCGGCGCGCAGAACGCTTTGGCGGCCGTAGGGCTGCTTCCTAATGGGGAGAATATCCTGGTAAAGCGCGTCATTGCTACCAGCGGGCAGACGGTGAGTTGTCAGGCTGGTGATCCTGCTGTCATGGTGAACGGAAAGCCCATTGACCAATCCTTCGTCCTCGATCCGCCGGAGATTCCCGTAGATCCCAGTGTGGGCTCGCAAGAGTGCGGCGGTGAGTATTTTGGCCCAGTCACCGTCCCAGAAGGAAGCCTCTGGGTGATGGGTGATAATCGCACCAACTCCCTCGATTCCCGTGCGCACTTGGGTGACCATCTGCAGGGCACCGTGCCGGTGGACAATGTCCGCGGGCGCGTCGAGGCCGTCATTTTGCCGCTTTCGCGTTGGGGTGGGGTGGAGCACCCGGAAATTTCGCATGCGGCGGCTTAAACAGCGACGCACCTACGAGGTCGCATTGAGCAAGGCCGGTTTAGGTCCGGTAGCTGGCGTAGATGAGGCAGGGCGCGGTGCCTGCTGTGGACCAATCACCATCGCGGCCTGTGTGATGCCTGATCGGCCGATCAAGGAATTATCGGAACTTACTGACTCCAAGAAGCTCACCCCCAAACAGCGCGAGAAGCTTTTTCCACTCATTAAAGACAAGGCTGTGGACTGGTCTGTGGTGCATATTGGTGCGGGGGACATCGATAAGCGCGGCATCCAACACGCCAATATTTCCGGCATGCGCAGGGCAGTTGCCCGCCTGGAAGCACGTCCGGGCTATGTGCTTACCGACGCCCTCTTTATCCCCGGTCTCACCCAACCCCACCTGCCCATTATTGGCGGCGATGCGGCCGCACGGTGTATCGCCGCGGCGAGTGTATTGGCCAAAGTCAGCCGCGACCACCTGATGCACCAATTGGATGCGCGGTACCCCGGCTACGGGTTGGCCAGCCATAAGGGGTACGGAACCAAGGCGCACGAGGCCGCAATTGCGGTGCTTGGAGCGTGTCCGGAGCACCGGATGAGCTATGAGAATGTCCGCCGCGCTCATGCGGAGTTTGCCGCGCGTGCCTAGCTAAAATCTAGCCTTTCTCGCGCTAAGCTTAAGCGAGCTAACCCACAACCTGGAGGTCCACCGTGAGTGCAGAGGAACTCGATAACTACGAGGCTGAGGTAGAGCTATCCCTCTACCGTGAGTACCGGGACGTTGTCAGCCAGTTTTCCTATGTCGTTGAAACTGAGCGGCGCTTTTATCTGGCCAATGCGGTAGAGCTTATTCCGCATACCTCTGGGCCTGATGTCTACTACGAGGTGCGCATGTCGGATGCCTGGGTATGGGATATGTACCGCTCCGCGCGCTTTGTGCGCTATGTCCGCGTTATTACATACAAGGATGTCAATATCGAGGAGCTGGATAAGCCGGAATTCATGATGCCGGAATAACTTTGTCAAGCTGGCGCACAACGTGCCGCACCCTAGCTGTGGATAACAGCGCTGCAGAGCGTAGTTATCCACAGCTAGGGTCTTTTTTGCTTTTGTGTCCCTTGTGTAGGCCCTTTCACCTGCGGTGTCCTGTGCTAGTCAATGATTCTCTCGACGCACAAGGATAAACCGCAATGCACATTAGTTCAGAACACCGCTTGGCCACGAAGAAGCCCCGTCATAAACAAGTCTTAGGAAAGAGGGGAGAGGCCTTCGCAGCGCGCTATCTGCGCGAACGCGGGGCAGAAATAATTGCTGCCAACGTCACTTATCGGGTGGGAGAAATCGACCTCATCGCCCGGGAGGCGGATGGAACCATCGTCTTTGTTGAGGTTAAGACCCGCGCCAATTCCCGCTACGGGGTAGCTGAGGCCGTAACCCCGCAGAAGCTCGCGCGACTGCGTAAAGCCGCGGCACAGTGGCTTGATGGAAAGCCACTGGCTGAGGTGCGGTTCGACGTCATTGCCTTGGTCGCGTGCGGGCAGGGGTTTGCGCTCGAACACTTCAAAGGGGTTGAAGATGGCTCTAGGTAATTGTTTGACCATGTCTCTCAACGGAGTCTTAGCCCAGTTGGTTGACGTGGAAGCGAACGTCGGTCACGGACTGCCGGGCATTCACGTTGTAGGCCAGACGGATACCGCAATTTCCGAATCTCGGGACCGAATCAAGACCGCAGCCTTTAACTCCCATCTGCCCTGGCCCAAGACGAAAGTGGTTGTCTCCATGTCCCCGGCGTCGCTTCCCAAATCCGGGTCCCACTTTGACCTACCCATAGCGCTTGCGATTCTGGCGGCCCAGGCGGAGGCCGATTTCCCGTCTTATGGCAGTACTCCCTCGCCCGCCCAACGTCTCCAGCGCACCTTGGTCCTAGGCGAGCTCGGCCTCGACGGCTCCGTTCGGCCTGTAGCAGGCATCATCCCTGCCCTCCTTGCCGCACGGGAACAAGGAATAACAACTCTCCTTGTTCCGCCTGGCAATGCCGCCGAGGCGACATTGGTGCCGGACATGGACGTACTGGTTGCTTCGTCTTTGAAGGAAGCTTTCGGATGGGCCTGCGGAAACCGTGGGCTGCCGCAGGCGGCGAGCTTTTCGGGGTCGCTCAGCCCCGCGCCTGCGGCGGCGTCGCGACTCGACTTTAGCGATATCGCTGGCCAAGCTAATGCCAAATGGGCTGCCGAGGTTGCTGCAGCCGGTGGCCATCACTTGATGATGATTGGGCCGCCAGGATCAGGAAAGTCCATGATCGCCTCACGCCTGCCCACCATCCTGCCTACACTTACCCCGGACCAGCAGGTCGAAACCACCGCAATTCATTCGCTGACCGGAACCCCAGGTGAGGTCATCGAGCGCGCCCCGTTCATCGCCCCGCATGCCTCAGTTACTCGGGCGGCATTACTTGGCGGCGGTTCCGGACATCCGCGCCCTGGTGCGGTGAGTTTGGCTCACAATGGTGTGCTCTTTCTCGACGAGGCCAGTGAGGTAGCCGCGCCGGTACTCGATGGTCTGCGTGCACCGCTGGAGGAAGGACACGTGCGGTTGGCGCGCTCGCGCCGCGAGGTTACCTATCCTGCTCGCTTCCAATTGGTCATGGCGGCAAACCCGTGCAGGTGTGCGGCCGAAGACCCGTCTAAGTGCAGATGCAACCCCCATGAACGAATGAACTACCTCTCCAATCTCTCCGGACCGTTGCGAGACCGTCTGGATATGGTGGTCACCTTAAGCGGGCAGGCGGCAACAATTAACGCGGACGGTGAAGAGGAATCCGCAGTCATCGCCGAGCGCGTCGCCGCTGCCCGTGAGCGCGCCGCCGCACGCTGGTGGGCGGATGGCATCACCGCACGCACCAATGGGGAAGTTCCTTCGTCCTATTTGCGCCGAAAGAGACCCGCTGCAGAGGCTGCGATGGTCATGTTGTCTGCCTACTTGGCTGAAGGTGAAATATCCCAGCGCGGAGTGGACCGCGTATTGAAACTCTCTTGGACTCTGGCCGATCTAGCAGGAAAGGCACAGCCGGACCTGGACGAAGTGGGGCGCGCGCTCGATCTGCGCGGCTCAATAAACGTCGGGAGGCTCGCAGCATGAGCGACCTTGATCTCTCTTCTTCGTATGCGACCTGGGTATACCTCAATCGAGTGGTGGAAGGCCCCTCTGCTGCTTTACAGGCCCTGCTTACGCAATACCCAGCTGAGGAAATCGCCCACGGAATCTACAATCGCGCCGACTGGATTGGCCCGCTTTTGGCGCGCACGGCCTCCCGCTATGACTGGTTGCGGCAGGCCGAAGATATGGCGGCAGCCGAAAGGGTCGGGGCTCGGCTCATTACGGCAGAAAGCTCAGAGTGGCCCACAGAGGAGTTTGACTCTGCATTCGGCTTCTATCAGCACGGCGGGGAGGCCCCAGCTACTTTTGATGACCAAGCATTGCCACCACATAGCCTGTGGGTGCGCGGTGCACCGTTGCAGGCAGAGGTTGCTCAAGCTGTGGCCATCGTCGGTACTCGTGCCATTTCTCGCTATGGCTGGCAGGCCACCCACAACGTCGTGTCCGGATTGGTTCAGCATGAATGGACTCCAATATCCGGCGGCGCGCTGGGAGTGGATACTGTCGCGCACGAAACAGCGTTGCACAACAACGGGCGCACGGTAGCCATAGCAGCGTGTGGCATCGATAGGGACTACCCAGCCCGCAATGCCAACTTATTCGCCAAGATTGCGGACAATGGTTGCATCATCTCTGAATTCGCGCCGGAAACCGCGCCGAAGCGCCACCGGTTCTTAACGCGCAATCGCTTAGTGGCAGCATTGAGTCACGGTACCGTAGTTATGGAGGCGGCATTTCGATCTGGCGCGTTGAACACCCTCAACTGGGCAGAAGCGCTTGGGCGAGTTGCGATGGCGGTGCCGGGGCCGATAACTACTAGCGGTTCGTTGGGCTGCCACCAGCGCATTCAAGAAGGCCGCGCACAGTTGGTTACCAGTGCTGATGAAATTCGCGCCTTAGTAAGTCGCGCCGGGGAAGTAGACCCAGGCGCACAGTACGAAATCAATTTTGCGGCAACCATGACCCAACGCCTCTCCCGCAATGAGTTGCGCGTCTTTGACGCGACGCCACCGCTAGGACAGGAGAAAGCAACGGCAGAAGACATTGCCCGCGAAGCAGGATTCCGATTACCGCTGACAGTTCACTTACTACTGGCACTGGAAAAGATGCGCGTTGTCGTCCGGCATGGCAATACCTGGGCGCGCCGGGAAACGGAATAAATGGCACCTGCGTATGGCGAGTACACTCCTGTGGCATGAGTGAAGATGGAAAGTCCGCGAAGGCTCCGAAAGTTGAGGGGCAGATGGCTGAGGCTATTGAGGACTTTGCGGATTTCCAACTACATGTCAAAGGCCGCGCAGAAGCGACAGTGCGCGGATATCGCTCCGACTTGCGCGACCTTGCACGCAGCGTGCCTACCTTCGCGGAGTTTGACCTCAATAGCCTGCGCCAATGGTTGGCAGAGGCTGTTGCGGAAGGAAAGTCGCGTTCCACCCTGGCACGGCGCACCGCGGCAGCGAAGGGTTTTTCTACTTGGGCAGTGCGCGAAGGGCACCTGAAGCGAGACGTTGCTGCCCGCCTAGTGACGCCCAAAGTGGGGCGTCACCTTCCAACGGTTCTCGCTCCGGAGCAGGCCGGCGAGCTTATGGGCAATGCGGTTTCTGCAGATGAAGTCCACTTCCTTCGCGATAGCGCCATCCTGGAGTTGCTCTATGCCTCCGGTATGCGCGTGGCGGAGTTGGTCCGGCTGGACCTAGGCGATATTGATTTTCAACGCGGTACCTTGCACGTTACCGGTAAAGGCAATAAGCAGCGCGTAGTGCCTTTCGGGCACGCAGCGGAAGACGCCTTAAAGCAGTGGATTGACAAAGGCCGTGGAGAAATCGCCACGGCTGAAACTGAAGCGGTTTTTGTCGGCAGCAGGGGAGGGCGCATCGATCAACGCCAGGTGCGCCGCATTGTGGAAAAGGCCGCCAAAGTCACTGGTACACAGGGGCTTACCCCGCACGGGGTGCGCCACTCTGCCGCAACCCACCTATTGGAAGGTGGGGCAGATTTGCGCGTAGTGCAAGAACTGCTGGGGCACTCCTCGCTCAATACCACGCAGATTTATACCCACGTGTCCGCGCAGCGCTTGCAGCGCGTGTACGACCAAGCCCATCCCCGAGCCTAAAGCGGTTTGAGGCGAATTACCGGCATATCCAGCAGGGTTAAAGGGTCTATGTAGGTATCTTTAGCAATAAGTGCGCCCCAGTGCAGTCCGGGATAGCCATCAACGGGATTGCCTAAACGGCCAATCACTTGGCCTTCGCGGAGTTTTTGGCCCTGCTTTACGGAGCCGTGCACGGGCTGATACGTCGTTCTCACTCCATCCGCGTGAGCAATGGAGACAACTGGTTTGCCGGCCACCGTGCCCACAAAAGCGACTTCGCCGTCTTCGGCGGCTACCACCGGCGAGCCTACGGATAAAGCCATGTCGACGCCGCGGTGGCCAGGGCTCCACTTTTGTTCTGGGGCATCGAATCCACGCAACACCCGCGCCGGGCTAGGTTTGCCGGAGGCAGGGTCGACATAGGCCCAGGCCGGTGGGCAACACAAAATAAGTAGCGAAAGAAGGGTGAGGAAAGCGGTGGGGAGGAAGGTGGGGCGTCGGCAAGCGGGAAATGTGGAGGAGGAAAGGAACTGATTCATGGGCACAGTGTCCGCCGGAGGCAAGCGGTTAGGGAAGTTAGTTCTCCTTTAGCTGTGGACAACTTGGGTTGCATGATGTGCTTGAGTCGGTTGTGACGATTGAGACAAAGTGGCTGCGACGAAGTTGTGGATAAGCTGACTTCGGTTTGGAAAAACCAGCGTAAGGGGATTATTCTTTGTGGCAGCAGTGTGTCCACCTCGTGGAGGCATTGACTACGCGCGGCGAAGTCGTCGCTTCCTGCTGGAAGGAAGAGACAGCCTGACGGTTGACGTGGTCCTTGGAAACAAGGTGTCAGCGGGGCCTTCGTTGCTAGGGTGCGGAATAAAACACCGCACAATTGGAAAACCGAAAGACAAGATAAAAGAAAGCGAGCGAATCATGGCAGTTGTAACCATGCGCGAGCTCCTCGACGCTGGTGTGCACTTTGGCCACCAGACCCGTCGCTGGAATCCGAAGATGCGTCGTTTCATCTTCACCGACCGTAACGGCATCTACATCATCGACCTGCAGCAGACGCTGACCTACATTGACGAGGCTTACGAGTTCGTCAAGGAAACCGTTGCACACGGCGGCACCATCCTGTTCGTTGGTACCAAGAAGCAGGCTCAGGAAGCAGTTGCTGAGGAAGCAACCCGCGTCGGTATGCCTTACGTCAACCACCGCTGGTTGGGCGGCATGCTCACCAACTTCCAGACCGTTTCCAAGCGTCTGAAGCGCATGAAGGAGCTTCAGGCAATGGACGAGCGTGAGGACGGCTACAAGGGCCGCACCAAGAAGGAAGTTCTCATGCTCAACCGTGAGCGCGCCAAGCTCGAGCGCGTTCTGGGTGGCATCTCCGATATGGCCAAGACCCCGTCCGCACTGTGGATTGTTGATACCAACAAGGAGCACATTGCGGTCAAGGAAGCTCACAAGCTGAACATCCCAGTTGTTGCCATCCTGGACACCAACTGCGACCCGGACGACGTTGACTTCCCGATCCCGGGCAACGACGACGCCATCCGCTCCACCAAGCTGCTCTCCGGCATCGTTGCCTCCGCTGTTGAGGAAGGCAAGAAGGCTCGTGAGGAGCGTCAGCTGGCTGCAGCTAAGGAAGCTGTCGGCGACTCCGCTGAGAAGGAAAAGCGTGACGCTGAGGCAGCTGCCGCAGCTTCCGACCCGGCTTCCGCGGAAAAGTCTGAGGAAGCATCCGCAGACAAGGCCGAGAAGTAGTCTTAAACTTCTCGCTAGGAAATTTCCTCACCTGCGTTTAACTGAATACCCCACGCACTTTTGGTGTGGGGCAGCAAGGGGAGTAATTCCTGCCCAAGGCTGTTTACCAACCCCCGCCACCGTGCTTTAACGGCGGCGGGGGTTGGTTTTATCTATGCTGGGTGCTGCTGAAACCAGCTCCACTTTCATGCATAGGTGGGAAAGGGGTGGTTTCTGCCACCCTAAAGCGGCGCGATTTCACCGCGTCGACTACGCTGTTTGAACGAACACTGTTTGATTTTCAAGGAGGATCGCCCCAACTATGGCGAACTACACTGCTGCAGACGTCAAGGCACTGCGCGAAGCTACCGGCTCCGGCATGCTCGATTGCAAGAAGGCTCTGGAAGAGTCCAACGGCGACTACGACAAGGCTGTTGAGTACCTGCGCATCAAGGGCGCTAAGAACGTCTCCAAGCGCGCTGACCGTGAGGCTACCGAGGGCCTCATCGCCGTTTCTGGCAACACCATGGTCGAGATCAACTGTGAGACCGACTTCGTTGCTAAGAACGAGGCTTTCAAGACTTTCGCAGCCAAGATTGCTGACGCTGCTGCTGAGGCCAAGGCCAACTCCGCTGACGAGCTCAACAACATTGAGATCGACGGCAAGAAGGTCTCCGAGGTCGTGGACGAGGAGTCCGCAAAGACCGGTGAGAAGCTGCAGGCACGCCGTGCAGTTACCGTAGAGGGTGACAACGTTGCCGTTTACCTGCACCAGCGTTCCGCTGACCTGCCGCCGGCAGTGGGCGTTCTGGTCTCCTACGAGGGTAGCGAGGAAGGCGCTCACGCTGCAGCCCTGCAGATTGCTGCAATGAACGCTGAGTACCTCACCCGCGAGGACGTTCCTGCAGAGATCGTTGAAAAGGAGCGCGAGATCGCTGAGGCCACCACTCGTGAGGAGGGCAAGCCAGAGGCAGCCCTGCCGAAGATCGTGGAAGGCCGCCTGAACGGCTTCTTCAAGTCCATCGTTCTGTTGGAGCAGGCTTCCCTGTCTGATAACAAGAAGACCGTAAAGCAGGTTGCTGAAGAAGCTGGCACCACCATCACCGGCTTCGTTCGCTATGAGGTTGGCGCTTAAGCCCACCCCCGCTTTAACGACTAGCCCACGAAGGACTATCCTTCGTGGGCTTTGTTGTGCGCTCATCGTGCCGACTAGTGAGGATTGTCTATCCGCAGGAGAGGGGCCGGCACGTAGCAATTGCCTACTGGCCTGCACCGGCGGGCGGTGTGAGGAAGCGAAAGATATATGGGTAAGATAGGGCGGAGATTGAAACTGCCCCGCGTTAAGGAGACGAAGTAGGCGTGACTGCTGCAGATATTAAGCGAACCGGATACAAGCGAGTAATGCTGAAGCTGGGCGGTGAGATGTTCGGCGGCGGCAAGGTCGGCATCGACCCAGATGTGGTTGAAAACGTAGCCCGCCAGATCGCCGAGGTTTCCCGTCAGGGAATCGAGATTGCAGTGGTTATCGGTGGCGGAAACTTCTTCCGCGGCGCAGAGCTCTCCCAGCGCGGCATGGATCGTGCTCGCTCGGACTACATGGGCATGCTGGGCACGGTAATGAATTCCCTCGCACTACAGGACTTCCTCAAGCAGCAAGGCGTGGATTGCCGCGTGCAGACATCCATCAACATGGCGCAGATTGCCGAGCCGTACCTGCCGCTGCGCGCTGAGCGTCACCTTGAAAAGGGTCGCGTGGTTATCTTTGGCGCCGGCATGGGCATGCCGTACTTCTCCACGGATACCACTGCCGCGCAGCGTGCCCTGGAAATTGGCGCCGAGGTTCTTTTCTTGGCCAAGGCAGTCGACGGCGTCTACTCCGATGACCCACGTACCAACCCGGATGCGGAACTGTACTCTGAAATCACTCCGCGTGAGGTCATTGAAAAGGGCCTTAAGGTTGCAGATGCTACGGCGTTTAGCCTGTGCATGGACAATGATATGCCAATTTTGGTCTTTAACCTGCTGGAGGAGGGCAATATCGCCCGTGCCGCAGGAGGCGAAGTTATCGGCACGCTGGTGCAGTCCTAATACTGTAAGGGCTGCGAACCTGCTACCTTTTTATACAGCCACCCCTATTCGTTTAAGGATGATTTAACCTCATGATCGATGAGATTCAGCTCGAAGCAGAAGAGCACATGACCGCTTCCGTCGAGCACACCCGCGAGCAGCTGGTGACCATTCGTACCGGCCGCGCGAACCCCACCATGTTCAACGGCTTGGTAGCCGAATACTACGGTGTACCTACCCCAATTACCCAGATGGCTACCATTTCCGTACCGGAGCCGCGCATGCTGCTCATCAAGCCTTATGAGCAGTCCATGATTCATGAGATTGAAAACTCCATCCGCAACTCGGATTTGGGCGTGAATCCCACCAACGATGGTCAGGTTCTGCGCGTGACCGTTCCGCAGCTGACGGAGGAGCGTCGTAAGGAAATGGTGAAGCTGGCCAAGAGCAAGGGCGAGGACGGCAAGATTGCTATCCGTAATATTCGCCGCAAGGCCATGGAGCAGTTGAAGAAGCTGCAGAAGGACGGCGACGCCGGCGAGGACGAGGTCATCGCAGCGGAAAAGGAAATGGAAAAGATTACTTCCGGCTACATCGAGCAGGTGGACAAGCTGGTAGATAATAAGGAAAACGAGCTGATGGAGGTCTAAGACCTCCCGTCATTGCCGCCGTGCCCGTCCCCGGCCGGCGGCGCTTTTTCTGTTCCGCGGCCTACAGCTCCGAAGTTAGGAGTAGGGGAGGTCGAGCAGTAGAAGTCAGCGAGGGGCGCGAAAGAAGCAGTGAAAGGAGCCGGTCACGGTGAGTGACGCCATTAACCGCCGATTGCCTCAGCCGAAGAATGGTGCAGGCCGCGATTTGCCGGCTGCTATCGGCGTTGGCGTAGGCCTCGGCGCACTTGTCGTGCTCGCCGTATGGGCTGGACCACTCGCGTGGTACGCGGTCGTGGCCCTTGCAGTTGGCGTTGCCATGTGGGAGGTGCTCAGCCGCCTGCGGGAGCATTCCTACTATATTCCGCGCACACTGCTCATTATTTTGGGCCAAGCCATGGTGTGGATCTCGTGGCCACTGGGCGCGCCCGGCCTCGTGGCGGTCTATGTCACCGCTGTACTGGCGCTTATGTTTGGGCGCCTCTTCCATAATGGTCGCCATCGCCCACCCATTAACTACCTGCGTGATATGTCCGTCGGCATTTTTGTCCTAACGTGGATTCCGCTTTTTGCCACCTTCGCAGCAATGCTGTCGCTGGTATCGACCCCGTTTGCCAGTGGTGCCGCTTCCATCGTCGTCTTCATGTTGTGCGTGGTGGCCTCCGATACTGGTGGCTATATCGCTGGCGTGATGTTTGGCTCGCATCCCATGGCCCCTGCAGTAAGCCCCAAGAAATCGTGGGAGGGCTTTGCCGGGTCCATCCTTTTTGGCATGGTCACCGGCGCGCTTACCGTGAAGTTCCTGCTCCATCACGATGCCTGGGTGGGCGGCCTAATGGGGCTTGGCCTTGTCATTTGTGCCACCTTGGGCGACTTAGTGGAATCACAGTTTAAGCGTGAACTCGGAATCAAGGATATGTCGGCCTTGCTGCCAGGCCATGGTGGACTGATGGACCGCCTGGATGGCATGCTGCCTTCCGCCATGGTTACCTGGGTGGCCATTAGCTTCCTGGCAACGTTCACACCATAGGAACAGCGGGTACGCAAAAGCCGCCTCTCCCCAATAGTCCTTCCTAGGTAGGCAGGACAGGGGGGAGAGGCGGCTTTTAAGACCTATACCTGCTGAGCCTGCTTGCGAAGTTGGCGGCGCAACTCAAACATACGCCAGCCACCCACCAGTGCCATGATGAGTGCTCCGCCAATGGCGAAGATGAGGAAAGCAATTCCGGCAGGGAACTCACCGGACCAGCCTAGGAAGTTCATGGGAACCTCGTGCTGGTTTTGCATGATGAAAACAATGAGAACAATCAGCAGCAGGAAACCTACAATGAGCGCGATCCACGTGCTGGCTGCGAAAGATCCCTTTGCCTTGCCGGAAGGCTGGGTGGAGTGAGAAATAGAGTCAGAGACCGTTGGCTCTAGGCTGGAACCGGTCTCCGGTGCAGAAGTGTTCATCTCCGTCGAGGAGAGGTCTGCGTCGGAAGAAGAAAAGTCATCTGCGGGGTAATTCGGATTTGTCATGCATCCATTATTTCTTTAAACCTGTCGATTATGCCACTTGGCATGGCTTTCAATTGGAAAAACCCACGCAGACCGTGGAAAGATGGGCAACACTATGGCTCAACCAGTGAAACTTAACTTCTCCGCCCCGCGCCGCGGACTTCCCCCTAAGCACTTCGCGGACCTGACCGAAACCGAGCGTATTGACAAGCTCGCAGAAATTGGCCTGCCTAAATTCCGCGCAAAGCAGCTGGCTAAGCACTATTACGAGCACTATACCGACAATGTAGAGGATATGACCGATATCCCCGCCGGCAAGCGCGAAGCAGTCAAGGAAGCTTTCTTCCCTGAGCTCATGCAGCCTATCCGGACTACTTCCACGGATGACGGCGAGACCACTAAGTCCCTGTGGCGTTTGCATGATGGCACGCTGCTGGAGTCGGTTCTGATGCGCTACCCAGGGCGCGCTACGTTGTGTATTTCTTCCCAGGCCGGCTGCGGTATGGCCTGCCCGTTCTGCGCTACCGGCCAGGGCGGTCTCGACCGCAACTTGTCTACGGGTGAGATTGTTGAGCAGTTCCGCCATGCTGCAGCTGCAATGGCTGCAGAAGGCGGCCGCCTGTCCAACGTAGTTTTCATGGGCATGGGTGAGCCACTGGCCAACTACAAGCGCGTGGTGCAGGCCGTGCGTCAGATTACCGGCCAGGATGGTGCCGGTTTTGGTCTTTCCCAGCGCAACGTAACCGTGTCTACGGTGGGCTTGGCTCCGGCAATTCGTAAGCTGGCGGACGAGGATTTGGCCTGCACGCTCGCCGTTTCCTTGCACACTCCGGATGATGAGCTGCGCGATGGTCTCGTGCCAGTCAATAACCGTTGGTCCGTCGATGAGGTGCTCGATGCTGCGCGTTATTACGCGGATAAGTCTGCTCGCCGCGTGTCCATTGAGTATGCTCTGATTCGCGATAAGAATGACCAGGATTTCCGCGCGGATATGCTGGGCCGCAAGCTGCATCAGAAGCTGGGCTCCAAGGTTCACGTCAATGTCATTCCGCTGAACCCCACGCCGGGCTCGGAGTGGGATGCAGCTCCGCAGGACCGCCAAGACGAGTTCGTGCGCCGCGTACAGGCCCAAGGTGTTCCTTGCACGGTGCGCGATACAAAGGGTGATGAGATTGCGGCGGCGTGTGGTCAGCTCGCAGCGGATGAACGGGAAGATAAGTCCGCCTAACTGATAAGATTGGCGGATATGATTATTCCGAATTATCCGCCGCTTGCAGATGACCCCACCGCGCAGGCCTTTGCCGTGCGCGGTCTGAATAAATCTTTCGCTGGGCGCCCCGCGGTGTCGAATTTGAGTCTCGACATTCCGCGGGGCTCTATTTATGGCATCGTCGGCCCTAATGGCGCCGGCAAAACCACCATGCTGACCATGGCGTGCGGTCTGCTGCGCCCGGATAGCGGCGAGGCCTTTATCGCTGGGCACAATACGTGGCAGGAACCGATTGCGGCTAAGGCGGCGATGGGCCTGCTCATTGATGGTGCTCCCGTCTTTGACCGCTTGTCTGGCCCGGAGTACTTGTTCTATTTAGGTGCGTTGCGCAGCATGAACCAAGCCGAGGTGGAGCGCCGCAGCGCACAACTGCTGGATGCCTTGCAGCTTGCCGACGCCGCCGATAAACCCATCGCGGACTATTCCGCCGGCATGACTAAGAAGATCCTTTTGGCAGGTGCGCTTTTGCATAATCCGGAAGTCGTGATCCTCGACGAGCCTTTGGAAGCGGTGGACCCAGTCTCGGGCCAGCTGATTCAGGAACTCTTGCGTGCCTATGCCGCCCGTGGTGGCACCGTAATCCTGTCTTCACACGTCATGCAATTGGTGGAGGGCTTGTGCGATCATGTAGCCATCATCGCGGGAGGACAGGTCCTATCTGCTGGCCACGTCGAAGAGGTGCGCCAAGGCGGTAGCCTGACGGATGCCTTCATCCACTTTGCCGGTGGGAGTGATTTTGATGCGGGCTCCTTCGATTGGCTGCGCCGTGAAGGCGGCGAGCCGCAGCGCGGGGAAGGGGAGGCGTAGGCGCCATGACTTCGACGCTCCTCAAGCTGCACCGCACACTGTGGGCGCGCAATCTCAAGGCGAATGCCGCGGCGGTCATGATTCCTATCTGCCTCTTGCTCTATGGTCTCATTGGCCTTGCGTCGCTAGGAGCTCTTGCTGCGGCAGATATCTCCATCGGAACTGGGAACGTGCAAGCCCTTACCGTGGCCCCTGCTGTAGGCACGCTGGCCTTTATCGTTATCACCCTCATCATACCCAGCGGGGAGAATCAGCTTTCTGCCCGTGAGCTTTCCGCGTTGCCGGTGCGGTTAAAAGACATCACACCGGCACTAGCTATTGCTTCAGTAATCAATCTGCGCGCTCCAGTATCTGTCCTGCTCTCCATCGCCTACGCGGTGGCGGGAAGCGTGATATTGGCGGCCAATGGCAAGGCATTGTTCATCTTGCCCTTCTGCCTGGGCATGCTCTTCGCCCTAGTTCTGACGCTGGTCTTAGTAGATCTCGCGGTCTATGTCGGGGTTACCGTCGCGGAGCTAAGCTCGACCACCCTCAAAGTTTTGGGTGCGCTGGCGGTGTTCTTGCTTATCTTTGGTTCGAATCGGCTTGCTTCCCTCGCTGACTCTGACTTCCCATTGGGAACTGTGGGCGAGGGTCTGGCGTGGACGCCAGTAGGCGCACCTGTAGGCTGGGCGCTCGCGCTCGCCCAAGGCCAACTGGCGGTGGCCCTTGCACAGTTCCTAATCGCCGCAGCGTCACTGGGCGCAGCCGTGTGGGCGTGGCACCGGTTGCTGCGCTTGCAATTCGAGCGCCGCACACTCCTGTCTCCGGCGCACCAACGCCGCGAAAAGGCCAAAGGGATAAGTCGCTTTTCCTTGGGCACCTTTTCCTATCGCGGGCCGGCTGCCATGGAATTTACGCGCTCGCTGCGCTACATTTTCCGCGACTCCCGCCTTATCGGAACCATCATCATGCAGCCAATTTTGGCAATCGTCTTTATCATTCAGGGCTTTACTACTGATTCCGTCATGCCTTCTATAGGAGTGCTATTTCTGGGACTTTTCGGCGGAATTGTAGCCACTAATGATTTTGGCTATGACGGTCCCAGCCTGTGGGTAAAGATGGCCGCCCCAGTTCGTCCGCGCACGTTTCTCTACGCGCGGCACTGGGCGCACTTGGCACCCACAACCATTACCTTCGTCCTCTCAGCGGCAGTGCTTTTCGCAGTGAGCGCCGACAAAGCGCTCACCGGGTGCTTGATGGTGGTCGCGCTGGGAATTTTCATTTCTTCTGCAGGATTGTCATTGCTGCTTTCCACCTTTAATCCCTTTGCCACCGCGCGTCCCGGTGGCAGTATGTGGGCAGATAAATCCGGCTACTCGGCCAGTGCCTTCTTAAGCGCCATTTTGAATTTGTTTATTGGCTGGACGCCGATTATCCCTGGCGTCATTCCAATGGCCATCGGCTACGGCTCGAATATGGCGCTGGTTGCGCTGGGATGTATCCTCGTCATTGCGGTTCCCGTTGCGTGTTATATCGTCGCCCTCCGGGTAAGCGGCAAACGCGTGGACAACTCCTTGCCTGAGATTTACGCCAAGGTGGGGCACTGGGTGTCTTAATCCTCCGGCCCCGCGACAGTAGCTCCATCGCGGCCCTCCCCGGGGCGCGATGGGGTCCGTGGGGGCTGGGAGTGGGGCCTAAACGACAGGATGTGTTGGTGAGTAGGGGGCGTAGCCAAGCGGAGGCATAAAGAAACCGCCGGCCTTCGCAGGGAAGGGCGGCGGTAGCTAAAGCGTACTAAAAGCTTAGAGCGTGTGCTTGCCGGAGGTTACCGGGGTGGCGTTGTTGGTGCCTGGCTCAACGCGCAGGTGAGAAACGCGGGAAGGCTCAATGTTGAGCGCGCGCAGCTGGGAATCGGTCAGCTCGGCGTAAACGCCGGTGTTGGTCTTCTGGTCGTAGACCCAGTCCGGCTCCTGGTGGCCCACCGGCTGGTTGCGGGCGGTCACGGTGCGAACCTGGTGCAGCTTAGGCTGGAAAGCGTGGATGAGCAGGCCAACCGCGATCAAGATAGCCAAGGCAATGAGCCAGATGGTCTCAACGTGGCCCTTGTGGTTACCAAAGTTGTAGGCAAGCAGGAACAGGACAGAGATCCAACCGGCGATCTGTACGCCAGAGCGGCTGATGCGGGACCAACCGAATCCTGCGGATGGGACGTCCTCAGTAGAAACACCGTCAAATACCTGCGGTACCGGCTTGTGGGAAGACACTTGCTCTCCTTCGCTTCTGCGTGTGTCCGTCTGTGCGATGGGCATGCGGGCACACCAATGCCATCTGTCTGCTACACATTCTAAAACATCGCACCTGAGATGGCGATTAAACACCCCCGTCGCAGTGTGGCGTACCTGCCGCGCCCGCCCAATGGTGGTGGGCGCTAGGGTGGAGGCGTGACTACTCAGCGAATACTTATTCTTGGTTCCACCGGTTCAATCGGCACGCAGGCTCTGGAAGTCATTGCGGATAATCCCGATAAATTCGACGTTGTGGGAATCGCTGCGGGTGGCTCTAACCCGCAGCTCATCATCGAACAAGCCCGTAGCCTCAACCTTTCGTTTGACCACGTTGCCGTGGCCAACGAGGAGGCCGCGGCCGAGGTGTCGGCCGCTCTAGGCGGTTCGGTTTTGAGTGGTGCCGACGCTGCAGAGCACCTAGTGCGCTCGACCCCGGCCGATACGGTACTCAATGCCTTGGTGGGTTCTTTGGGGCTCAAGGCCACCGTGGCCACACTGGAAATGGGCGAGTACTTAGCCTTGGCCAATAAGGAATCCCTCGTCGCGGGCGGCACGCTGGTTACGCAAAAGGCGCGCCCTGGCCAGATTATCCCTGTTGACTCGGAACATTCCGCCATGGCGCAGTGCCTGCGTGCCGGCGAGGAGGGGGAGCTGGATAAGCTTGTCCTTACCGCCTCTGGTGGCCCCTTCCGCGGTTGGTCGCGCGAAGAGATGTGGGACGTGACCCCTGAGCAGGCAGCGCAGCACCCAACCTGGTCCATGGGGCAGATGAATACCCTCAACTCTGCCAGCCTCATTAATAAGGGCCTGGAGCTTATTGAAGCAACGCTCCTCTTTGACATCGCCCCTGAGCGCATCGACGTCACCGTGCACCCGCAGTCCATCATTCACTCCATGGCCACCTTCAAAGACGGCTGCACTATCGCACAGGTCTCGCCGCCATCGATGAAACTGCCTATTTCGCTGGCACTGAATTGGCCGCACCGCGTACCAGGCGCCCAGCCGGCCTTGGACTTTGCGCAGGCGCATGACTGGCGTTTTGAGCCGCTTGACGATGCCGCCTTTCCCGCCGTCAACCTCGCCCGCAGGGCCGCGGCTGAGGGAACAGGGGTCATCTACAACGCCGCTAATGAGGAGGCAGCGGCCGCGTTCTTGTCCGGGCGCATCCATTTCCCGGAGATCGTGGACGTCGTGGGCAGGATCCTTGATTCCGCATCCGAGTTTGCTGGTGTAGTCTCTAGCCTCGATGAAATCCTCGCGGTGGAAGGCGAGGCGCGCAGGCGCGCGAATGCGCTGATTGATTCGCTGGCTGACTAGAAAGCTTTCACACCATGGCAAACTTGCTGGGCATTGTGTTTTTCGCCCTCGGCATCGGGCTTACCGTAGCGCTGCACGAAGCAGGCCATATGCTCACCGCGCGTGCCTTTGGCATGCGCGTGCGCCGCTATTTTATTGGCTTTGGGCCGCGCCTTTTTTCCTTCCGGAAGGGCCACACCGAATATGGACTTGCGGCCTTCCCAGTAGGCGGGTTTTGCGATATCGCTGGCATGACCGCGCAGGATGAATTCCTCACCGAGGAAGAAGAGCCCCATGCGATGTATAAAAAGCCGTGGTGGCAGCGCATAATCGTGATGGCCGGCGGCATCGCTGTCAACCTGATTTTGGGCTTTGTCATCCTCTATTTTGTGGCGATGACGGCTGGCCTGCCCAACCCGGATGCTGATGTGCGCCCGCGTGTGGGGGAGGTGACTTGCTCGGCCAATCAGAAGCCGAACCAAGAGCTAGAAACGTGCACGGGTATAGGCCCTGCTGGAAGAGCCGGCGTGCAGGAGGGCGATATTATTGTGGCCCTCGATGGTCAGAAGCTGGATTCTTTTACCCAGCTGCGCGATGAGGTAATGCACCGCCCCGGTGAGACCATCACGCTGACGGTCGAGCGCGGTGGGGAAGACAGGGACTTCACAGTCCACCTCGATACGGTCAAACGGTTGAACCAAGACGGCGAGCTAGTGGATGCTGGCTCAATCGGGCTGAGCAATCAGCTTATCGATGTCGTCGAAAAGCATGATGCCGTCAACGCTCTACCGGCAACCTGGCGCTTTAGCACCTATTCGCTGGGCGCAACGGTCGATGGTCTCAAGCAATTCCCCGGCAAAATTCCGGGTGTGGTGGCCTCCATCTTCGGCCACGAACGCGAGGCCGATGGCCCGATGTCCGTCGTCGGCGCATCCCGCGTGGGCGGCGAATTGGCGGAGCGCTCCCTGTGGTCGATGTTCTTTATGATGCTGGCCACGCTGAACTTCTTCCTCGCGCTCTTTAACCTGATTCCGCTGCCGCCTTTCGACGGCGGACATATCGCAGTCATCATCTATGAAAAGCTGCGCGATGGCATCCGCAAGCTGGCAGGTAAGCCCGCTCTGGGCCCAGCCGATTACACCAAGCTGATGCCGGTGACCTATGTAATGGCCGACCTGCTGATGGGCGTTGGTGTCATCGTCATCGTCGCCGATGTGGTCAACCCCATACAGCTATTTGGCTAGCCGCCGTAGCCCCCGCTGCACGCACTTCAGGCATAAAGCAAGCAGTGCTAGAGTGGGGGCGTTAATCACCCACCGTATGTACTTACTGTGCTTCAACAAGGAGAATTCATGTCGACCCCCATCGGTCTAGGAATCCCAGACGGCCCACCACCAGTCCTGCACCCACGCCGCAAGACTCGTCAGCTGCAGGTGGGCCCGGTCGGTGTCGGCTCTGACTCACCAATTTCGGTGCAGTCGATGACCAATACGAAGACGCACGACATCAATGGCACACTGCAGCAGATCGCGCAGCTAACCGCTTCCGGCTGCGATATCGTGCGCGTGGCTTGCCCTAAGCCTGTCGATGCGGAAGCGCTTCCGGCCATTGCCAAGAAATCTCCCATCCCGGTGATTGCGGATATCCACTTCCAGCCTAAGTACATCTTCCAGGCCATCGATGCTGGTTGCGCCGCCATCCGCGTGAACCCGGGCAATATCCGCGAGTTTGATGGCCGCGTGAAGGAAGTTGCTAAGGCAGCCGGCGATGCCGGCATTCCAATTCGCATCGGCGTGAATGGTGGCTCCTTGGATAAGCGCTTGCTGGAAAAGTATGGCAAGGCCACCCCGGAGGCACTCGTCGAGTCCGCTATTTGGGAGGCTGGCCTGTTTGAGGAGCACGGTTATGGCGATATCGCTATTTCCGTTAAGCACTCCGATCCGGTTCTGATGGTGGAGGCCTACCGCCAGCTGGCGGAAAAGACTGATTACCCGCTGCACCTCGGCGTGACCGAGGCCGGTCCGAAGTTCATGGGCACCATCAAGTCTTCGGTTGCCTTTGGTGCACTGTTGGCAGAAGGCATTGGCGATACCATTCGCGTGTCCCTGTCCGCTCCGCCGGTAGAGGAAATCAAGGTGGGCGACCAGATTCTGCAGTCGCTCAACCTGCGCCCGCGCAAACTGGAAATCGTTTCCTGCCCGTCCTGCGGCCGCGCCCAGGTGGACGTTTACAAGCTGGCGGAGGAAGTTACCGCCGGCTTGGAGGGCATGGAGTTCCCGCTGCGCGTTGCCGTGATGGGTTGTGTTGTTAACGGTCCGGGTGAGGCCCGCGATGCCGACCTCGGCGTTGCCTCCGGCAATGGCAAGGGTCAGATCTTTGTTAAGGGCGAGGTCGTTCGCACCGTGCCGGAGGACAAGATTGTGGAAACCCTCATTGAAGAGGCCATGCGCATTGCCGATGAGCAGGGTATGGAAGCCGTGGAAGGCGCCAAGGCTGAGGTTCGCGTAACCCAGTAATTTACCCACTTTGAGCAGACTGCCCCGCACTTCGGTGTGGGGCAGTCTTTTTTGGCGCTTGCGCTGCTAGAGTGCCAAGACATGAAGAAGTTGGTCGCGCTGGTTGCAACTATCACGCTCGCCTCCACCAGCGTGGTTGCCTGTACACCGAAGCCGGTTTCTGCGGAACCGATCGCGGAAGAATTCCTCCAGGGGATGGAATCTCGTAATAATGACGGCTTAGCCGCGCTTACCGACGCCCCCTCCGACGCCACCTCCGCCCTCGACGCCACCTACTCCGGCCTGCAGGCCGAGGGGCTCGACATTGAGCTTGAAGGCGTGGACCAAGATGAGAACCTCGCCACGGCGAACTACAAGGTCACCTGGGATCTGCCCAAGGATCGTACCTTGAGCTATGACACGCAGATGACGCTGACCAAGACTGAGGATGAGTGGACGGTGCGGTGGAAGCCAAGCCTTATCCACCCCGACCTGGGAGCAAACCAGCACTTGGAGCTGCGCGCGTTGGAAGCAAAGCGTGCCAGCGTGGTCTCTTCCAATGGGGTGGAATTGATGAGCCCGGGGCTGAACTACCGGCTGGTGGTAGATACCAGCTCGCTCGATGATGTGCGGCCCATCGCCTCAAAGATCAGCGGCGCGTTGGCAGCCGCCCATCGCCAGGATGATTCAATTGCAGAGATTGATGCCAAGGATTTGGCCAAGAAATTGGAGGATGCAGACGGTTCTTACTCCGTAACTATGTTCACGGAGGACCAAGCCAAGGCGGTGCGCCCGAAGGTGGAGGGCATGGACGGCGTGCGCCTCAATGAAGAACCGGCTCTGGTCACCCGCGACCGTGGCCTGGCACCCGATCTGATGTCGCGTGTGCGCTCCGCGGTCCAGGATGAGGTCGATGGCCAAACCGGCTGGTCCATTTCTGTGGTCAATGAAAATGGTGCGGCGCTTTCTGATGTGGAAAAGCACGACCCTAATGCGGCGCCGTCGATTAAGGTAGGTCTGGACTACGATGTGCAGCGTGCCGCGCAGGAGGCGGTCAATGAGCGTGCCGATTCCCAGGCCATGCTCGTAGCCATTCGGCCCTCCAATGGCGATATCTTGGCCGTCGCCCAAACCGAGAAAGCCGATGAAGACGGCGACGTAGCCCTCCAAGGTCAGTACCCGCCCGGTTCTGTATTTAAAATTCTCACTGCCGCGGCTGGTGTAGAAAAGCAGGGCCTTAATACCGACTCCATCGTTCCGTGCCCTGGCACCATGGACATCCTTGGCCGCGTGGTGACCAACTACAACGCCTTCGCCCTAGGCAGCGTTCCGCTCAGCCAAGCCTTTGCACAATCGTGCAACACTACCTTCGCGGATATCTCCACCAAGCTTA
Organism: Corynebacterium sp. c3Ub_189; assembly: GCF_039907195.1. Classification (NCBI taxonomy): domain Bacteria; kingdom Bacillati; phylum Actinomycetota; class Actinomycetes; order Mycobacteriales; family Corynebacteriaceae; genus Corynebacterium; species Corynebacterium sp. c3Ub_189. Next base: position 22,333 of record NZ_JASBOF010000001.1, read on the forward strand.
AGCCTGGTGAGTTGAAGGATGTGGGCAAAAAGTTTGGTTTCGGCGTGGAATACGATATCCCAGGCCTTACTACCATTACCGGTTCCATTCCGGAGGGCAAAGAACCACTGGAGCGAACCGAATCCGGTTATGGACAGGGCTACGACTTGGCTAGCCCTTTCGGCATGGCGCTTGTCTCCGCAACGGTTGCTAATGGCAAGACACCTACGCCCACGCTTATCGAGGGCCACGAAACCAAAGCCTCCGATAAGCCGCAGCAGATTTCGAAGCCCGTGCTAGATAACGTCCGCGGCATGATGCGCCAAGTAGTCACCAACGGTACTGCCCGCAGCATGGCGGCGGGCGGCACGATTTACGGCAAGACCGGTGAGGCCGAGATTAACGAGGGCTCGCACGCCTGGTTTACCGGTTACCGGGAAGAAGACGATATCGCCTTTGCCACCCTCGTGGTTTTGGGCGGCGGCTCCGATGTCTCGGTCAATATCACTAGCAACTTCTTGCAGAAGGTCGATGACTACCGCTCCGGACCGCACGAGGGTGCGGCTCCGCCGGCCGAAGGGTAGAAACCCCGCCTGCCCTCGTGACCCCGGCTGCTGCATTATGGGCGTGGAGGACTACCATGGGAAACCATGAGTAATCGAGGAAAGCTAAAGCCAGGCAAGCCCACTCCGATCCTTACCGTGCCGGAGAGCATCGAGCGCCCAGAGTACGTGTGGAAAGACGAGGTGCAGGAGGCCGTAGGCGAGCCCTACGTCCAGTCCCCAGAGGTCATTGAGAAGATGCGTGAGGCCTGCAAGATTGCGGCCAACGCCCTCAAGGAGGCTGGCAAGGCTGTGCAGCCGGGCGTAACTACCGATTATGTAGACCGCGTCGCGCACGAGTACATGTGCGACCACGGCGCTTACCCGTCTACGCTAGGCTACCGCGGCTTCCCCAAGTCCAGCTGCGTATCCCTCAATGAGATTGTCTGCCACGGCATCCCGGATACCACGGTGATTGAGGATGGCGACATCGTCAATATCGATATCACCGCTTATAAGAACGGCGTCCACGGCGACAATAACGCCACCTTCCTCGCCGGCGACGTCTCCGAGGAACACCGCCTGCTGGTAGAGCGCACCAAGGAGGCCACCATGCGCGGCATCAAGGCCGCAAAGCCCGGCCGTGAGATTAACGTCATTGGCCGCGTTATTGAGTCTTATGCCAAGCGCTTCGGCTACAACGTCGTGCGCGATTTCACCGGCCACGGCGTCGGACCAACCTTCCACAACGGTCTTGTGGTCCTACACCATGACTCGACCGTGTACCGCGACATCCTTGAGCCTGGCATGACGCTCACTGTTGAGCCGATGATTAACCTCGGCTCCTTGGATTACGAGATCTGGGATGATGACTGGACCGTCCAAAACACCGACGGCAAGTTCACTGCCCAGTTTGAGCACACCCTCGTCATCACCGAAGACGGCAATGAAATCCTTACCATTCCAGATGAGGACTAGTACTTAGTCTCAGAACAAACTGAAGGCCGCCTCCATTTCCAGAGAAGGGGAGTGGAGGCGGCCTTTGTATTCTTGCCGACTTCCCACGGAGCAGTCGGCCGTATCGGAGCGACTATATATAGCAAAAAGGGCCTCGTTACAAGAACGAGGCCCGTGCAAGCCCTAGCTATCTAGAGCCAATCTGCGGCTAACAATTAGCGGCGGAAGATTGGGTCCAGGATGTGCTGCGGGATGATGCCGTTGTAAACAGCGTAGTTGTAAGCGCCGATGATTGCGCCGATAACGGAGGTGATGCCCAGTGCGGTAGCACCCTTCTTCCAGTTGGAAGCCCACTCCGGGATGGTTTCGGAGGTTTCCTTGCCGAACATGTCCTCGCCGGTGACCTGGTTGTCTGCAGTTACTACCGGCTTGCCGTCCTCGCCCGGAGTCCATGCGCCCCACTCCTTGCCCTTCTGGGTGAAGGAGCTGGAGGACAGGGAGGAACCGGTGCTCTCGTTGGCGGTGGAGGACTCTGCAGAAGCGACGGCAACGCCGCCGAAAGCTACGGTGACAGCGGTAGCAGCAGCAACGGCTGCGGTGCGGAAGTTACGCATTGTGAAAATTACCTTTCGGAAGTTTTGATTGAGCCGTGTGGCTGTTGCTTAGAAGGACGGGCCGTGTACGAAGAAGTTGTAAACAGGGCCGATGATGCCGCCGAGCAGGGCACCAACGCCTGCTACAACGGTTGCACCGTAGAAGACCTTTGCCCATGCTGGCTGGCCGGAGAAGTCCTTGGAAGAACCAAAGATGGCAACGCCGTTAGCTGCCTTGTCGCCCTCGAGCTTGTGGCCAAGCTTGGAGGACAGGGAAGGGGTGTAGTCCTCTGGAGTCTGGTCCTCGGCCTGGCCTTTACCAGTCTTGGAAGGGTTAGCCTGCTCTACGGTGACGTTGTTGCCGTTCTGGTTGACGGTGTCGGCAGCGGAAGCGACGGTGGTGCCGCCGAAGGCAACGGCGAGAGCGGTTGCGCCAGCGATTGCTGCATTGCGGATACGCATATCAAAATTCCTTAAAAGTCGTACTTGCAAGGCTTCCGCACTGGGAAACCAAAGTGTTATTGAATACACAGGCGGTATTCATAAACACGCGGTAGCCGTGTTCGTATCGGCTCGAGCCGGTGTCCCAAGTGAATTTAGTAAAACTCCCGTCCTTTTGCACGTCAAAGACCGGAATTTCAGCGATTAAATTAATTTGGGCCCCTTTATGGTGGTGAATTTCCTGAAATTGTGAATGGGACTTCCTTGGCGTGAAGTGGGAAAACGTCCTAAACCCTGGGAAGAAACTGGAGGAGTGTGAGAAGGATCACGTAACAGTTCACTTATTCCACTCCAGTCCCAAAAGGGTATTTTCCACTACTTCTGGCAGCGCAGGGTGGATCCAATATTGGTTGCGAGTGAATTCCCGCATGTCCAACTTGTAGGCCATCGCGGTAATCAATTGCTGGATCAAGGTTGAGGCCTGCGGGCCCATCAGGTGCGCGCCGAGAAGCTGCCCAGTGGAGCGGTCTGCTACCAGCTTGCAGATTCCGGTGTGATCTTCCATAGCCCAGCCGTAGGCAACGTCGCCAAAGTTCTGTACCTTGACGGTGACGTCGAAGCCCTTCTGTTGCGCCTGCTTCTCAGTTAGGCCCACTGTGGCGATTTGTGGGTGGGTAAAGATGGCGGCGGGGACATTGTCGTGGGGCAGTGGGCGGAGATCTTCTGGGTGGAGCAGGTTATGCTGCACTGCGCGGGTCTCCGCATTGGCTACGTGCTTGAGCATGTATGACGAAGAGACATCGCCAAGCGCCCAAACACCCTCGGCGGCGGTGCGGCCAAATTCATTGGTGGCAATTCGGCCGTCGGCAAGTAGCTCAATGCCAGCCTTGTCCACATCCATCTGGTCGCCATTGGGGGTGCGCCCAGTAGCAACTAGAATCGCTTCTGCTTCCACGGGTTCACCATTGTCGAGCTCCAACCGCACGCCCGTGTCAGTCTCCTCGAGCTTGGTGCCATTGGCTATGCGCACGTCGAAGCGATCGCGCGCAATCTGGTTGAAGCGGCTGGATAGGTCATCATCCAAGTGACGCAGCAAGGTCTCGGAGCGATTGACCACGGTCACCTTGGTGCCGAGGCCGTCAAAGACATGGGCAAACTCCATGGCGATATAGCCACCGCCTACCACAATGAGGCTTTCTGGCTGGTGATCCATGCGCATGATGTCTTCATTGGTGTAGTACTTCACGCCCGAGTTGGCATAGACCTCCGGAATGACCGGACGGGAGCCGGCGGCAATGACGATCTGGTCGCCGCTGATGACATGCTCGCCGGTCTGAATGGTCTTCGGGCCGACGAAACGGGCGTGCTCATCAAACACGGTAATGTTCGGGGTTTCTTCGCCGCGACGGTACTGTTCGCCGCCCTGGGCAATCTGGTCGATGCGGTTGGTAAAGACCCGGTCCACGATGGAATCCCAATCCACGCTAGTGACCTGAGCATCAAGGCCGAGCCGGCCGGCCTCGCGCGCCGCTAGGGCAATATCGGCGGCGTAGACATACATCTTGGTGGGAATGCAGCCTACGTTGAGGCAGGTCCCGCCAAAGGTGCCCTTTTCAATGATGGCGATTTTCCGGTCATCAAAATCCGGGCTAGGGATGGAGTTTCCGGAGCCAGTGCCGATGATGATGAGATCGAAATGTTCCTCGGCAACGGGTGTGTGGGACTGGTGTGAAGTAGTCACGTTTATTCCTTATATATAGGGGCTTAATTACTGAGTAGATTGTGGGGTATCGAGGACGGTGGGCAGCCACTTGTCACAGGCGTCAAAAGCTTCTTGGAGCGGGTCCGGAAGCGATAGGAACACATCGTGCCTAGCCCCCTTGATGGGATGCAAGGTGTAGTGGGCACTAAGTTCCTTTGCCCAGCGCCGCGTTTGCGCAACGTCGATGATGACATCTGCGTGGTTCACGCTGTCGGAGTACGGCTGACCCAATAGGGTTCGGGTGGACTGCAGCGTCAAGATGGGGACACCGGCATCAACGCGGCCGCTGTGAATAGCATCAAAGCCGTGGAATACCGCGGCTATCCAACCGACATATTTCTTATGGCCCGCCAGTGGCTTAAAGCGGAGGTCAAAATTCCATTCGCCGTAGAAATCCTTATGCACGGACTCGCCGTAAGCAGTGAGGTTGCCACCAGGCAGGGGAGTCATGGGGGCGATGCGGCCCAATGTGTAGAGCAGCGGCTTGAGGGGAGTGAGGACCTGGCCGGGCACGCCCATCATGTCCAGCCATGGACTATTAAGGATGAGGCCCGCCAAGCGTTGGTGGCGTTCTTGGTCAGTTCGGCGCAGATGATCCATCCACAGCGGAGCGATCAAGCCACCGGTGGAGTGGGCGATGAAGATGACCTCCTCATTGGGGATCGCATCAAGTGCGGCGGTGAGGTCTGTAAAGTACAGCGCCAAGTCCGAAGCATAGTGCCACGACTGGCCCGAGCGGCGCGAGCGGCCGCACTTGCGCAGATCGATGGCATAAAAGTCATAACCTTCGGCCGCAAAGTGCTCGGCTACGTGGGTGTGGAAGAAATAATCGGTCATGCCGTGTAGCCACACCAGTGCCGGGCGAGACGGGGCGGCTGACTCACGTGCAGTATCGCCCGCATGCTCCGGCGCGTAGTGCACCAGCGTGGTGACCACGTCGCCCTCGCCATCGGGGTCTGCGCCCAAGTCAATGGTGGCAGCTTCATAGTCGGGGCCAAGTTTGTCCGGACCCCATACTGGGGAGTGTGTAACCATGCCTCGATTCTAGGTGTAACGAAGAATTTATGGGGCTGCCGGTGGGGTGTAAATACTGGGGGCGGAAATTCCCACATTTTCGCCACTGGTCTGGGGGAGAAATCCCAAATTGGATGAGAAAAGCGTAGAGTAAGGCCTTAATGCGTGACGCACCGCCAGGTTGTCATAGTGCAGCGATGGTGGCGCGGGGCGCTAAGCGCTAAAAATCAAGGCGTAGACCGCGCCGATGGATATCTATTTTCAATTTGAAGAGGTAATAACAGAGTGTCCTCCGCTAAGAAGACAGCACAGGTTGTAGACGAGGTCGACGTAGCACTTATTGGTGCCGGCATCATGAGCGCCACCTTGGGTGCAATGCTCCGCGAGTTGGAGCCCAGCTGGACCCAAATGGTCTTTGAGCGCCTCGATGGCCCTGCATTGGAGTCCTCCTCCCCATGGAATAACGCCGGTACCGGCCACTCCGCGCTGTGCGAGCTGAACTACACCCCGGAGAAGAATGGCCGCATTGATATCTCCAAGGCTCTGGGCATCAACGAGAAGTTCCAAAAGTCTCGCCAGTTCTGGTCCCACCAGCTCAACAACGGTATTCTCACCGACCCGAGCGAATTCATTAATCCGGTTCCGCATGTGTCCTTCGCACAGGGCGAAATCCAGGTGGATTACCTCAAACGCCGCTATGATGTGCTGAGCGAGAAGCACATGTTCCCGGGCATGCAGTTCTCCGCAGACGATTCCGACTTTGCTGAGAAGCTGCCGCTGATGGCGAAGGGCCGTGACTTCTCCAATAAGGTGGCCATTTCTTGGACCGACGCTGGTACCGACGTCAACTTTGGCGCGCTGACCAAGCAGTTCCTGACCGCAGCTAAGGCTTCCGGCACCGAGATCCGCTACGGCCACGAGGTCATCGACATCAAGCGCGATGGCTCCGCGTGGAAGGTGTACTCCAAGAACAAGCACACCGGTGACATCACCGTAGTCAAGGCAAAGTTCGTCTTCGTCGGTGCCGGCGGTTACGCCCTGGACCTGCTGCGCAAGGCAAAGGTGAAGGAAGTTGCCGGTTACGCAGGCTTCCCGGTATCCGGCCTGTGGCTGCGCTCCAAGAACCCAGAGCTTATCGAGCAGCACCAGGCAAAGGTCTACGGCAAGGCTGCCGTGGGCGCCCCGCCAATGTCCGTGCCGCACCTGGATACCCGCGTTATCGACGGTGAGAAGGGCCTGCTCTTCGGACCTTACGGTGGTTGGAGCCCGAAGTTCCTGAAGAAGGGCACCTACCTGGACTTGTTCAAGTCCATCCGCCCAGACAACATCACTTCTTACCTCGGCGTTGCCGTGCAGGAGTTCGGTCTGACCAAGTACCTGGTGGATGAGGTGCGCAAGAGCTTCTCGGACCGCGTGGAAGCCCTGCGCGAGTACGTACCGGAAGCAAAGGAAAGCGACTGGGAGACCGTTATCGCTGGCCAGCGCGTCCAGGTGATTAAGCCTGCTGGTGCTCCGCAGTTCGGCTCTCTCGAGTTTGGCACCACCTTGGTGAACAACCAGGAGGGCAATATCGCCGGCCTGCTCGGCGCTTCCCCGGGTGCATCCATTGCCCCGGCCGTCATGCTGGAGCTGCTGGAGCGTTGCTTCGGCGAGCACATGATTGATTGGGCAGACAAGATCCGCGAGATGGTTCCGTCTTATGGCATCAAGCTGCGCAACGATGAGAAGCTGTATGACGAGATGTGGGAGTACACTCAGAAGACCCTGAAGCTGGACCGCTAAGAGCTAGCTTTCGGCCTCACAGACCCCTGCACCGCCACGATTGCGGTGCGGGGGTTCCGTGTCTTCTAAGTAGGTAATGGCAGCCCTAGGTGCCGCAGTAGGTGAGGTAGCCCTCGAGACCATTAGGATCCGGCGACTCGAACGTGGGGTTGGGCTCCCACGGGTGGGTGACCGCGTGGAGAAGCTCCTGATACGGGCCCAACTCCCCGCGTTCGGCAGCATCCAGAGCGGATTCTACGGCGAGGTTGCGCGGGATAATCCGCGGCATGGCGCTATCGACGCGGGAAGGATCGGGCGAGGAGGCAAGGTAGTCATCCAAGAAGTCTCCCTCGGCAAAGAGCTCGCGGGCGTGGGTGGGGTGGCCCGCGGCGGCGTCGGCAAGAGCGCGGTGAGCCAGCGTGATATCTGGGCCGTTGAGCTGCATGGCAGCCGCATAAGAAGAAGCGACCTCCAGGGAGGTGTCCAAAGCCTGTGTTAAATCTGCCCTGCGCTGGTCCTCAAAGCGGTCGCTAAAGCCGTTGATGGATTCCTGGGCAAAGCTCATGGCCTTATTCATGTCCATATCAAAGAGCGGCAGCAGGGATTCCGCCAAGCGGGCCAGGTTCCATCCCAGGATGGAGGGCTGATTGCCAAAGGCATAACGGCCCTGCCTATCGATGCTGGAAAAGACCGTCGCGGGCGAATAGGCCTCCATAAAGGCACAGGGGCCATAGTCAATGGTCTCGCCAGAGATGGTGGTGTTATCCGTATTCATCACGCCATGAATAAAGCCCAAGCGCATCCAGTGGGACACGGTGCGGATCTGCGCATCCATCACCTGGGTGAAAAACTCCTGGTAGTCCGCGCCAGGGTAGTGGCGCGCAATGGCATAGTCGGCCAACTGGCGGGTGTAATCCGTCTGCGCGGCTAGGTGAAAGGTACCGACGCGGATATGGCTGGCCGCTACCCGTACCACAATGCCGGCCGGTTGCACGTGCCCGCGCTGAATGGGCCGGCCGGTGGAGATAACCGCCAGCGCCCGGGTGGTGGGAACACCCAAGGCATGCATAGCCTCAGAGATTAGGTACTCGCGCAGCATGGAAGATAGCGTTCCGCGGCCATCGGACCCGAGGCGGGAAAAGGGAGTAAGCCCAGTCCCTTTGGCATGGAGATCCCACAAACGGCCGTCCTTTTCTACCTCGCCTAAGAGCATGGCCCGGCCGTCTCCCATCTGCGGGTTAAACGCACCGAATTGGAAGCCGGAATAGGCCATAGCGTGGCCGCCTGCTCGGCCGGTAAGGAAATCTATGCCCTCGGAGGAGCGCAGCCAGTCCGGGTCAAAGCCCAACTGACTAGCCAGTTCCTCGTTCAAAATGACCATCTCTGGGTTCGGCTGCTCCTCACCCTCGGTGGGGCGAACCAAGTGGGGGAGCTTCTGGGCAAAATCGTGGTGTAGCTGCATCTAAACCTCCAGTGTTCCGCGCACGCGAATCTGGGCGCGACCGCCTACCCAAATATCCGTGCCGTCATCGTTGATAAATACTTCGCCCGCTCGGCCTATCTGGCTGCCTTGTGTTGCGGTATAACGCGCCGGCACCAAGTTACGCGAGCGCATAAACTGCGCGGCGCCGCCATTGAAAGAACCGGTGACTGGGTCTTCGAATTGCGTGGTAAAGGCCCGAACCTCATAGGCCGACTCACCCTCTGCGGCGTTGGGATTAAGGCCCACTACGCCGACCTTGGGGCGCTCGGATCGAGGCTCAACCGCGCGCACCGCCGCGGCATCGCGTAATTGCAGCAGGCGCCAGCCCGGGCCATTGTCCACCCAGCCATGGTCAACAATATCCGCGCTATCTAGCCCCAGCCCACCGCAGGCCTCCTTCAGATCCGCCGGGCTTAGCGGTTCATCGCGGCGCAGCGGCGGGGTAGCAAAGGACAAGACTTCGCCCTCTTCGCGGACGGTTACCAAGCCCACGCCGCATTCTTGGACGATAGTTCCCTCTGTCTGCGGGTTATTGCCTAGCGCCCGCCACGCGGCAGCGCTGCCCAAGGTGGGGTGGCCGGCAAAATCAAACTCCTCGTACGGGGTGAAAATGCGCACGCGGTAGTCCGCGCGGGCGTCGTGAGGCTCGAGCAAGAAGGTGGTCTCAGAAAAGTTGGTCCAGTTCGCGATTGCCTGCATTTGCTCGGTACTTAGGCCGTCGGCGCCCGCGATCACCGCCAAGGCATTGCCGTTAAAGGCACCCGTGGCAAAAACATCAACCTCAAAGAACTCGTGGTGCATGCCCGCCAGTCTAGTCAGCCCCAGGGATGAGGACTAAAGCTTAGCGCCTGCGCTAGCCTAGAAAGCCATGAAGAAGCTATGGCCCGATGCACTTCGCGCGTGGGTAGGCCCACCGTGGAGAATTATCATTCCGCTGTTTTTCTGGGGGGCTTCGGTGCCGGCGGCAGAAGGTGTTATTGATAGAACTTCGCTTTTCCAGGAGCTGGTTCTCGTACTTTATACAGTCGTTATTCCACTAGCACTCTGGCTACACCCCAAGCTCAGGGAATATGCCATCGGGGTCACTGCTATCACGCTAACGGTGTGCATCTTTACCCCGCTTGCTGCAATGGGCAACGCTCACTTTTTCCCTTTGGCTTACTGCGTGTTTCTGATAGGAGCACATTCACCCAAACGACTACAGCGAATCTGGATAGGGTGGATTGCCTTTGGCTCCTTGGCGGCCACCGCAGCGGACCTATACGGGCGGAGGATTATCAGCGGCATCGATTTTGGCCTCGAAGACACCACTGTTGGCCCGCTTCCTGCCTTCGCCTCCGTCGTCATCATCGCGTGGCCGGTCATGGGCTTTTTCTTCCTGCTTGGCACCAATGACCGCAAAAAGCGCGAGGACCAGCAGCTTCTGATTGAACGTGCGGAGATGGCCGGCGCGGTAGAGCGCAACCGCATCGCCCGCGAGATGCATGACATCGTGGCGCATAACTTGGCGGGCGTTATCGCTCTTGCCGACGGCGCCCGGTTCGCCGCCGCCAAAAATCCCGCAGCTGCCACAGAAGCCTTGGAAACCATCGCCTCTACCTCCCGCGATTCCCTCAAGCAGATGCGCGGATTGCTCTCCGTGCTGCGAGATGGAGATTCCCGCGCCGATACCAAGGCGCCTGGAGCGAGCGATATTGCCGGCCTTATCTCGGAAGCCCGCCGCAGCGGTTTCGATATCATCGTGCACGGGCTGGAGGACCTGCCGACCGAAAGCGACGAACTCTACCAGTTCACCATCTACCGCGTGGTGCAAGAACTTTTGACCAATATGATCAAGCATTCGCGTGATAAAAGGGGAGTACTGCGCTTTCGCTCCACTGGAAGCGGCCTAGTATTGAGCGCCAATAACCCGGCCGCACGCATGCCGGATACTCACAAGCCCGGCTACGGACTTATTGGAATGAGCGAGCGTGTCAAGGCCTATGGCGGCAGCGTTGTTACCCGCACCGAGGATGGACACTTCTTTATTACCGTGGAGGTACCCAATGACTAACCCTGAGCAGCCAACAGGTGCGCCCGCTGGCCCCATCCGTATCGGCCTAGTCGATGATCAGCCCCTCGTGCGCGCCGGGTTCGCCATGCTCCTTGGCTCCCAAGAGGATTTGGACGTTGCCTGGCAGGCATCCGATGGCGATGAAGTCCTCGACCTCGCCCGCGCGCAACCTGCCGATATTGTGCTCATGGATGTCCAGATGGCCCGCGTTAATGGCATCGCCGCCACAGAAAGGCTGCTGCCGGAATTCCCGGACACCCAGGTCATTATGTTAACCACTTTCGATGACCAGAATTTTGTCCACGGAGCAATTTCCGCTGGGGCCTCCGGATTCCTGCTCAAAGACGTCGAACCGGAGGAACTCCTCGCCGCTATTCGTACCGTACATTCCGGCGAGGCGGTGCTTTCGCCGCGCATTACCGCCCAGGTGCTGCAGCGACTGCGCAGCGAGCAGTCTGCAGCACAGCCCGATTCACATGCCACCCCCGTTGCGGCAGCAGCTACCGCCCCTCCAGCCGAAGATCTCACGCCACGCGAGCTGGACGTCCTCAAGCTGATGGCACTGGGGTATTCGAATACCGAAATCGCGGAGTGCGAGTTCGTGTCCATGGCCACGGTCAAGACACACGTGCGCCATATTCTTACTAAGACCAGCTCGCGCGATCGCGTGCATGCCGTGCTCTACGCCCTTACTCATGGCGTGGTTTCGGTGGAGGAGCTGCTGTCTCATCCCTAGGTATGACCTGCTAAATCACTCCCAAGGATGGTTACTTCGTGCTGGTGAGGCGTCACGATAGAAACCATGCTCAAAGTTTCACACCTTTCCAAGAAATTCCGTTCCTTTAAAGCAGTAGATGACCTCTCCTTTGAGGTCCCAGACGGTCAAGTCACCGGCTTCCTCGGACCGAATGGTTCTGGCAAATCCACCACCATGCGCATGTGCGTGGGGTTGGAGAATCCGACTTCCGGCACCGCGACTTTCGATGGCACGTCCTTCCGCGGGCTGTCCAATCCCGCTACCACGGTAGGCACCTTGTTGGACGCCAACTGGTTTCATCCGGGCCGCAGCGCCCGTGCTCACTTGGGCTACATGGCCGCGTTGCAGGGCGTATCCATGAACCATGTGGATGACACCCTGGACCGCGTCGGCCTTACCCAGGTAGCCACCAAGCGAGTGGGCGGCTATTCGCTAGGCATGAAGCAGCGCCTGGGCCTTGCTTGTGCGCTCATCGGCGAGCCGAAGCACTTGCTTCTTGACGAACCCGTCAACGGCCTCGACCCCGAAGGTGTGCACTGGATGCGTGCCCGTATCCGCGAATTTGCTGAGGCTGGTTGCTCCGTGCTGGTTTCCTCCCACCTGCTTTCGGAAATGCAGCTCACCGCAGACCGCCTCGTGGTCATCGGCAAGGGCAAGCTGCTGGGTGAGGGCACCATGGATGAATTCGTTAACGGAACTGGAGGCGCAAGCCTTGAAGTCATCGTTGACCAGCCCGATGAGCTCCTGCGCCTGTTGCACGGCACCGATGCGGAGACCTCCTTTGACGGTGAGATCCTGCGCGTGCGCGGCCTAGAAGGCTCTGACATTGGCCGAATCTGCCTGGATAACCGCATTCTCATCTCCAGCTTGGAACGCAAGCAGCCCTCCCTGGAAGAGGCCTACCTTGGCGCGACCGCCGACCACGTGGCCTACCGCTCCGCCTAAACACACAACCCCACCTTAAGGACAGATTTCTATGAATACTGTGGTTTCAGAATCCCGCAAACTCTTTTCCCTGCGCTCTACCTGGGTCTACCTCGCCATCGTGGCACTCGGTATGGCCGCCGGCGGCGTGCTCATGGCTTGGGGCTATGACTTTAACGGCAGCGTGGATGGCAAATTTCAATCTAGTGATGTCTTAGCAGCTAGTGACCTCGCCATGGTGGTGATGATCTTTGCCTCTGCGATGATGGTCGGAGGTGACCTGGGAAAGGGAACTGTTGCTTGGTCTTATCTTTCATCTAACCGCCGCGTTGGCATAGTGCTCAGCCAATTCTTAGTCATCCTGGTATCACTCTTGCTTGCAGCCACACTGGGTATAGCTGTGGGAACTTTGCTGATTGCGGCATTCGGCGGCGATATTGACTTCACAAGCTTTTATGAGTGGCCGGACTGCAACCGAGTGGTGTTTGCTTACCTGGAATGGACCGGATTTAGCCTGCTGGCTATGGGGCTGGCTTTTCTCTTGCGTAGCGGCACATTTGCCGCAATGATCCTCGTGGTGGAATTCTTTGTCGTAGAAACTGCGCTTATGGCATTTGATACCTCTTGGGCAGAAGCGATATTGGGCTGCCTGCCCTTCGCCAATATGCAGACCTTGGTCCTGGGTAGCGATTCGGGCCCCTTGGACCATTCCCGTGGCGTATCGGCTTTGATTCTGGGCATCACGCTGGCAGTCTGCGTCGGCGGTGCGTGCGTAGTATCCCGCCGCCGGTCCGTCGCCAAATAGCACCCAGAACTAGCTACGCTGGTGGGCATGAGTGATGCACTTTTTGCCCGCATAGAACCCATCCAGACCATGCGGGATGGCACGGTCAAGCAGGTCAACCCGTTCTCCGGGACCGAGGTGTGGACCGTGCCGGGCCGGGGCAACCGCCCCTTGTCCACACCGGTGGCTAACCCGCAGCCGTTGCACGAAGAAGACTTCACCCACCGCTGCGCCTTTTGCTCAGGTCGCATGACTGATACCCCGCCGGAAAAGGCCCGCATCCTGCCTTCCGGCGGGATTGTGCGTGGCTTGCCTTTGAGCGAATACAGCCACACCGTGCCGGCCTTTCGCCGCATCCCCAATCTGTTTGAAATCGTCTCTTATGACTACTGGCACGCTAACTACGGCTTCGACATGGATGCTGAGACCCGACAGCGCATGGACAACTACCTTGCCGATCCTGCCGGCCGGGAACATGTGCTCAATATCGTGCGCACGAAGCGAAAGGCAGCGCACCTGCCTGAGGCAAGCGAAGAAGAACTTATAGAACAGGCGGCGGGCTTCTTCGCAGGAGGCCACGACGTCATCGTGGCCGGCCGCCATTTTGAGCGCGGTGCACAGGATGATTCGCACGTGGTATCTTCCGGCACCCTAAGCGCCGAAGAGCACCTGCTTTTTATGCAGCTGACTATCGATGCCATGCGGGACCTCTACGAGCGCAACCGCTACGCACCCTATGTGGTGGCCTTCCAAAACTGGCTGCAGCCAGCCGGCGCCTCCTTTGAGCACTTGCACAAGCAACTCGTTGCCATCGATGACCGCGGCATGGCTTCCCACCGGGAGGTACAGATGCTGCGCAGCAATATGAACATGTACAACGAGTGGGCGGTGGACTATGCCGCTAGCCGCAACCTCATCGTCGCGGAAAATGACCATGCCGTTCTCTTCGCCGGCTTTGGGCACCGCTATCCCACCTTGGAGGTCTACTCCAAGTCCGCGACCTGTGAGCCGTGGCGGCAGTCAGAAGAGGAAATCCGCGCCATGAGCGACCTTGTTCACGCCGCCCACGCCGCAGTAGGCCGCGAGGTGCCCTGCAATGAGGAGTGGCACCACAAGCCTGCCGACGTCGACGTCGCTCAGCCATGGCGCATCCTCATCAAGCTCCGCATTTCCACCCTTGCCGGATTCGAAGGCGGCACCAAAATTTATCTCAACACCATCTCGCCCTGGGATCTGCGCGATAGGGTAGTAAGCCAGCTTTATCCCCTGCGCGAGTCCGGGCATGTTGCCCGCTCGGTCCGCGTGGCTACCGAATGTTCGGTACAGCGCAACAGCCTGCTGTATAACCCACAGCTGCGCTAGACAAGCTGTGCTGAGTAGTTTGCGGTGGGCTTAGCGCTTGACGACGAGCGTGAGCTCACTCGACCCAGGCCCCGGCTCCTCAACTGTCATACCCGCGGCGCGCGCAATGGCGGCAACGTCGGCGGCGCAATAGGCGTCAGCAGGCGAGAGCGCTAACTCGCGGGCTAAAAGGCCCTTGTAGTGCTTATTGAAGTGGCTGACCACCTTGCGCGATCCATCGTCCTGCACGCTTTCCACCCGTACCGTTACCGCATCCTTTACGCGGCCGAGCTGCTGGTAGGTGCCCGAGCGCAGATCCACAAGAAGCTCGTCTACCCCCTCGAGCGCCTGCGTGATCTGTGTGCCCCAGCGTGACTTCATGGTGCGGCCGCCTAGCTTCGAGCCTCCCGAAAGTCGGTAATGCGGAATGGGGTCGCCGGCGCGGAGGACGCCAAAGAGGGCGTCGCCAATAGCAAGGCGATCCCACGTGGGCAGGGAAGGGGCATCCAAGGCATCAAAAAGCACGCCGGTATAGCGCAACACGGCTGGCATGGTGGGGGTGGTGAAAAGCCCCTGGTTGGATTCGGCCTCACCGCGCAGCTTTTCCGAAAGCTTGAGTACCTCCATGGCCTCGTCTACCGGAAGAGACTGCAGTTCAGCAGCAATTTCTTGCCGGGTGGCATGCAATTGCGGAAAGGACAGCTGGCTGAAGTCAAGGGGCTGTCCCGTACCGCCATGAGCTTTAGTTTCTGAAGGAGGGAGGATAATGAGCATATATACAGGGTAGCGGGGTATATTTTGGTGCATGATTACCCGCCTTTCTGAACTATTTCTCCGTACCCTTCGTGAGGACCCCGCCGATGCCGAGGTTCCTAGCCACAAGCTGCTCGTACGCGCCGGTTATGTACGCCGCGTCGCACCGGGCGTATATACCTGGCTGCCGTTAGGGCTGCGCACCCTGCGCAAGATTGAAGATGTAGTCCGTCAGGAAATGGACGCCATTGGCGGCCAGGAAATGCTATTTCCTGCCCTGCTGCCGCGCGAGCCTTATGAAAAGACCAACCGCTGGGTGGAATACGGCGATAACCTCTTCCGCCTGAAGGACCGCAAGAACGCAGATATGCTGCTTGGCCCTACCCACGAGGAAATGTTTGCCAGCGCGGTCAAGGATATGTATTCCTCCTATAAGGATTTTCCGGTCACGCTGTACCAGATTCAGACCAAGTACCGCGATGAGGAGCGCCCTCGCGCTGGTGTGCTGCGTGGCCGCGAATTCACGATGAAGGATTCCTACTCCTTCGACATGACCGACGAGGGCTTGGACGAGTCCTACGGCCGCCACCGCAAGGCGTATCAGAATATCTTCAACCGTCTAGAGATTGACTACGCCATCTGTAAGGCCACCTCTGGTGCCATGGGAGGCTCCGCCTCCGAGGAATTCCTCGCCGTCTCTGAGGTGGGCGAGGATACTTTTGTGCGTTCCACCGAGGGTGACTACGCAGCCAACGTCGAGGCCGTGGTGACCCCAGCACCGGCGGAGAAGGATATTGAGGGCCAGCCAGAGGCACAGGAGTATGACACCCCGGGAGCAGAGACCATTGAGAAGCTGGTCGAATGGGCCCAGGGCGCAGGCCTTACTGTCGACGGCCGCGAGGCCACCGCTGCAGATACCCTCAAGTGCATGATGGTCAAGCTCTTCCACCCGGCCGCGGAGAGCGAAGAGCGCGAGTCGGAGTTGGCGGCCGTTCTCATCCCTGGCGATCGCGAGCTGGATGAAAAGCGCCTTGAGGCCGCACTCGAGCCGGTGGAGTTTGAGTTGGCCGGGGACAAGGACTTTGCTGACAATGCCTTCTTGGTCAAGGGGTATGTTGGCCCGCGCGCCTTGAACGCCAATGGCATCAAGGTCTTGGCCGATCCGCGCGTGGTCAAGGGTACGGCGTGGATTACCGGCGCCGATGCGAGCGAGCGCCACGTGGTTGACTGCGTGGCCGGCCGCGATTTCACCGTGGATGAGTTCATTGAGGCCGCAGAGGTTAAAGAAGGCGACCTGGCTCCTGATAACCAAGGCACCTTGACCTTGGAGCGCGGCATTGAGCTCGGCCATATCTTCCAGCTGGGCCGCAAATACACCGAGGCCTTTGACGTGCAAATCTTGGATGAGAACGGCAAGCGTGCCGTTCCTACCATGGGGTCCTATGGCATTGGTATTACCCGCATGCTGGCCGTCCTGGCCGAGCAGCGCCATGATGACAAGGGCCTCAATTGGCCGGTTGCCATCGCGCCTTACCAAGTGCACGTGGCCGTGGCTAACAAAGACGCCGCCGCCATGGAGGCCGGCGACAAGCTGGTAGAGGAGCTCTCTGCCAAGGGGCTCGAGGTGCTTTTCGATGACCGTCCAAAGGTCTCCCCAGGTGTGAAGTTCAAGGATGCAGAGCTCCTTGGCATGCCCTTCGTGGCCATCTTGGGCCGTGCCTTCAAGGAAGGGAAAATCGAGTTGCGCATCCGCGGTGGTGAGACCCTCGAGGTTCCAGCCGAGGACATCGTGGACAAGATCCTCGAGCTCGTGCGTGGTTAAATAAGACCAACCTCTGCGCGGCGGGGTACCGTGGAAGGCATGAACTTTCAAAAGAATGGGCTTTCCACCGTGCTTTCAGCAATGGGCGTACTGCACTTTGTGAAGGCGAAGACTTTCGAATCCATTGTTCCGCCGCAACTGCCAGGCCCTGCGCGCTTCTATAACTTTGCTTCGGGCCTGTGGGAGATTGCCACCGGTGCTTTGCTTCGCCGCCGCGCCACCCGCGGCTTCGGCGGTGCTTCCGCACTCGCACTCTTTGCTACGGTGTGGCCGGCTAATATGTACCACGCTTGGATTGAGCGTAAGGCAGGGTGGCCAAAGAAGCTCTACCACATCATCCGCCAGCCGCTACAAGTGCTGTTGATGGTGTATGCCTGGAACATCGCCAAGCACGAGGCCTAAATTCACCATGGCTGCATGCTAGCCATTTATAGGAAGCACAAAACCGGCCTCCTCCCCATCCCGCGAAACCCCGCGGAGTAAGGGAGGAGGCCGGCTTCGTGTTAAATGCCGGGGCTAGGAACTAGCCGGCGACGGGGCCGCCGCAGTTGGGCCAGGCGCCAGCACCCTGGGTGGCTAGGACGCTTTCGGCCACGGCAATCTGCTGCTCGCGGGTTGCCTGGTCAGCGGTCGGGGCGTACTGGGTACCGCCATTGGCGGCCCAGGTCTGCGGGTTGAACTGCAGGCCGCCCTGGTAACCATTTCCGGTATTGATGTGCCAATCGCCGCCGGACTCGCAGGCGGCTACCTGGTCCCAGGCGCTAGCCGGTGCGGCGGTAGCAGCAGGCGCGGCCAAGCCAGCAAGGCCGAGAGCTGCGGCGGAAACGGTCAACATGGTCTTCTTAGAACGCATTGAGAGGAAACTCCTTCTCTTTGTGTCTGTTTAGCTTGCGGAATCTCCTGCAAGCTCATGGTGACCCAACCTACGCACGCTTGCGGAGCGAAAGCAATGCATTATGCCGTAAAGGTCGCTGCAATTTCGCTGACTGGTGTTCAGGGGATTTACAGGCGGTCAGCCTGTCTTATCGCATTCCGTGGGACTCCGCCGCGATGCCAATGAGCCAAGTAACCCATTCCTGATCCGGGGATTCTTCTTGCGCTGCACCCGTGGCGGCAGCGGACCACTTGCGGCCGTCGTGTGCGGCAAGGCCATCGATAAAGGCCAGGGCGGAATCAGAATCGTGGGGCAGTTCTTGCTCTCCGGAGGTATAAGCCGGCTCCGGCTGCGGAGTGTTGCCGTAGCGGGCAAGTGCGCCCTGGAGGGCGTCGATGCGGCGATGATGAACAGCGAGGCGATGATCCACCTTGTCCTCGTGCTCGGGGCCAACGTAGGCGCGGGCGAAATCTAGACCGTATACCTGCTCATACTCCCAGCTCAGGAGATCAGCAGCGCTTTTTTGCTCTGGTTGGGAAAGCTCGGGAATATCGGGGGCATCGCCAGGCAACCAAGCATTGAGCGCGATGGCCTGCTCGGTAACTAGGGTGCGCGATTCAACGGTGACCTCATCGGTGGCCTCGGTGGTAGCGGAAGCGGCATTTTCCATAATTTCGCCAGAGTCTGCGGCGTGATTGGCCTCGGTAGGGCGCTCTACCTCGCAGGAGCGTGGGGGATTGCCAGCATCATCCGTGCCGCATAGCCGCGTAATTTCGGCATAAAGGGCATCCGCCTGGGAGCTGCGCAGCCCTGCGGCATGGTCATCGACGCCGCTGAGGGACAAGGCGTCGGTGGCGGCGGCGTCGGCAAGCGCCAGCAGCCTGTTCTCTGGCCGCGGGCCAAAATAGTCGACGACGGAATCAACCGCTTGGCACCCAGCCAAGGCGGGCAGGGTGGCGGTTGTGGCTACGAGGGTTAAAGCTATACGTCGGCGGTTCACGCAAAAGACTGTACCCCGTAGCACGTAGGCTAGTGCACATGGCTTTCCCAGATGCACAACAATTGACCGATCTCCTACAACCCAAACTGGCTGAGCGGGGATTGGACGTAGAAGACATTAAAACCACCAAGGCGGGAAAGAAATCCCAGGTCATTATCCGTATTGACGGTGATAAGCGTCCTAGCTCCGATGTGTTGGAGGAAGTATCCAACGAGATTTCTGCCTTCTTTGATGACAAGGAAGCGCAAGGAGAGCTGAACTTCGGTGCGGGCTATACCTTGGAGGTCTCCACCCCCGGCGTGGACTTGCCGCTAACCGCCCCGCGCCACTGGCGCCGCAATCGGGGGCGCAAGGTCTCCTTTGACCTTGGCGATGGCAAGACTCACTCGGCGCGCATTGGCGCGCTTAACGACGCCGCCGATGCCGTAATTCTCATCACGGCAAGCAAAAAGGACGTGCAGGTGCGCGCCGAACGATTGGAAAACATTGCCCGGGCAGTGGTAGAAATTGAGTTTGCACAGCCGTCCGAACAAGAGTTAGAGGCAGTGCGCAAGACGTTTGAAGAAGCCGAGAATTAACCGGCAACCGAGAGGAATGACAAGTGAATATTGATCTACAGGCACTTCGTACCATCGAGTCCGAGCGCAACGTCCCCGTAAAGGACTTGCTGGAAGCGATTGCGGGTGCCTTGTTGTATTCCTACCTGGATTACCGCGAGTCTAATGCTGGCGGCAAGGTAGAAGGCGCCAAGTCCCGCGTCGATATCGACGCCACCACCGGTGCGGTCAGCGTCATTGTCTCGGAGCGCGACCCAGAAACTGGGGAAGTAACTACCGAATATGATGACACCCCGGAAAACTTTGGACGTGTGGGCGCGCAGGCCGTGCGCGAGGCCATCCTGCGCAAGCTGCGCGAGGCCGAGGCAGAGCGCACCTACGATTCCTACTCGGAGCTTACCGGCCGCGTTGTCAGCGGCATCGTCCAGCGCGATGCACGCGCTAATGCCCGCGGCATCGTCGTGGTCCAGCTGGGCTCTGAGCTGGAGTCCCAAGATGGCATCTTGCTGCCGGCCGAGCAGATTCCGGGAGAAAAGCTCGAGCATGGTGATCGCATTAAGGCCTATGTCGTAGGCGTGAACCGCAACGGCGCCCAAGTACAGATCAATCTCTCCCGCACCCACCCGGAGCTGGTGCGTGGCCTTTTCGAGCTCGAAGTTCCAGAAGTTGCTGATGGCACCGTAGAAATAATTGCCATCGCCCGCGAGGCGGGACACCGCTCCAAGGTGGCCGTTGTGGGCCATGCCAAGGGCCTGAACGCTAAGGGAGCCTGCATCGGCCCGCGCGGTCAGCGCGTCAACAACATCATGCGCCAGCTCGGCGGTGAGAAGATTGACATTATCGACTTCAGCGAGGATCCAACGGTCTACGTAGGCAACGCATTGGCTCCCTCGAAGGTGGTCAAGGTCACCGTTGTAGACAACGAGGCGCAAATCGCGCGCGTGGTGGTGCCGGATTATCAGCTGTCCCTGGCTATTGGTAAAGAGGGGCAGAATGCCCGTCTAGCTGCCCGTTTGACCGGTTGGAAGATCGATATTCACTCGGACGCTGACGCTAATTAAGGATCTGCGCTTTTGTAGCGTAGGCTAGTAAACGGCCCAGTTGCAGATTGGGGCATATTGGCGACGCGAAAAGTAAGGAGTTGAATGTCTGAGAGACTAAGACTCCGGACCTGCATCGCTACTCGCCGCCGCCTGCCAGATACGGACTTGCTACGGGTGGTCATTGACCACGATGATCCGCACGGCCGCCGTCTGGTAGCAGATCCACACCGCCGGCTTCCCGGCCGCGGGGCGTGGATTAGCCCGACTCTTTCTGCACTCGAGCTAGCGGAGCGCAAACGCGCTTTCAAGCGCGCGCTTCGCACGTCCGCACCCGTGGACACAGGTCAGGTACGGCAGTACTTGGAAGCGCATAGCGGACAGGTACCTAGCGCGGAAAACGCCGCGTTGGATTCGTACGAACCAGAGTTACAAAGGAAGACCGAACACTGATGAGCGCACAACGATGAAGCATCAGCGATGACAGTCCTACACACCTAACTAGGGGTCAGGCCAGTTTCCGCGGCCTTGACTCCTAGTCGATACCAAGAGGAGACAAGTGCCCGGAAAGCTACGTGTTCACGAGCTCGCAAAGCAGCTCGGAGTAACCAGCAAGGAACTGCTCGCCACCCTGAAAGAACAGGGTGAGTTTGTAAAGACTGCTTCTTCCACCATCGAACCGCCGGTGGTTAAGAAGATGCGAGCTCATTATGAAGCACAGTCCGGCGGCGATGACGCCGCCGAAAAGAAGCAAGACAATAAGCCTGCCAAGGGTGCCGCTAAGAGCACCGCAAAGGCGAGCGCCCCTAAGCCGGGTGCGAAGCCCGCTGCCCCCAAGCCGGGCGCAGAGGCGCCAAAGCCAGGCGCGAAGGCCGCTGCACCGAAGCCTGGCCAGGGCGCACCGAAGCCGGGACAGGGTGCTGCTGCTAAGCCCGGCGCAAAGCCAGCTGCCCCGAAGCCAGGTGCTCAGGCCCCGAAGCCTGGTGCTAAGCCTGCTGCACCGAAGCCTGGCCAGGGCGCACCGAAGCCAGACCAGGCTGGCGGCAAGAAGTCGGGCGAGCGCCCGACCCCAGGCAATTCCATGCCTCGTCCAATGCCGAAGCCAGGCGGTTCCCGTCGCGTAGCCAATAACCCGTTCTCCACGGGTGGCGGCGACAACCGTCCGGGCCCCCGCCCAGGCGGTTCCAAGGGTCAGCGTGGCGGCAATAAGCCAGGCGATAACCGCGGTAAGCGCGGTGGCCAGAACGAGGGCGGAAATAACCGCCAGGGTGGCAATAACCAGGGTGGCGGCGGTCGTCGTCCATCCCCGGCCATGATGCCGTCCCACCCGAACCCTGCGTCGATGCCGTCTAAGGCACCGAGCGGCGGTGGACGTGGTGGTCGCGGTCGCGGCGGTCGCGGCGGTCCGGGTCACGGTGGCCCAGGTGGTGGCCGTCCAGGCGGTTTCCGCGGAGGCGGACGCGGCGGACGCCGCGGCGGCACCGCGGGTGCATTCGGCCGTCCAGGTGGCGCTCCACGTAAGGGCAAGAAGTCCAAGCGTCAGAAGCGCCATGAGTACGAGGAGCAGCAAAAGCATGTCGTAGGCGGCGTGCGCTTGCCAGATGGCAAGGGCCAGACCGTCCGCCTGCGTCGTGGCGCATCCCTGTCTGACTTCGCCGAGAAGATCGGCGCGGATCCAGCAGCACTGGTGCAGGCACTGTTCAACCTCGGTGAAATGGTGACGGCAACCGCTTCCGTATCGGAAGATACGCTGCAGCTGCTTGGCTCCGAGATCAACTACAACGTTGAGGTCGTCTCCCCTGAGGACGAGGACCGCGAGCTGCTCGAGTCCTTCGACCTGAAGTTCGGCGAGGACGAAGGCGGCGAGGAAGCACTGGAGAATCGTCCTCCAGTCGTCTCCGTTATGGGTCACGTCGACCACGGTAAGACCCGGCTGTTGGATGCCATCCGTAAGACCAACGAGGGCGCCCGCGAGGAAGGCGGCATCACCCAGGGCATTGGTGCCTACCAAACCACGGTGGACGTGGACGGCGAGCGCACCATCACCTTCCTGGATACCCCGGGCCACGAGGCCTTTACCGCTATGCGTGCACGTGGTGCTAAGTCCACCGACTTGGCCATCCTCGTGGTTGCCGCCGATGACGGCGTCATGCCACAGACCGTGGAGGCCATCAACCACGCCAAGGCTGCCGATATTCCGGTCGTCGTGGCTGTGAACAAGGTGGATAAGCCGGAAGCTCAGCCGGATAAGATCCGTGGCCAGCTCACCGAGTACGGCCTAGTTCCGGAAGAGTACGGCGGTGACACCATGTTCGTGGATATTTCCGCGAAGCAGGGCAAGAACATTGACCAGTTGCTTGAGTCGGTCATCTTGACCGCGGATGCCGCCTTGGAGCTGACCGCTAACCCAGACATGGACGCACAGGGCGTGGCCATTGAGTCGCACCTGGATCGCGGCCGTGGTCCGGTGGCAACGGTCATCATTCAGCGCGGTACCTTGCACGTGGGTGACTCCATCGTCGTCGGTGATGCGCACGGTCGTGTCCGCCGCATGCTCGATGAGTTTGGCGAAGATGTCGAAGAGGCTGGCCCATCCCGTCCGGTGCAGGTCCAGGGTCTGTCCGGTGTGCCGGGTGCAGGCGATAACCTGCTCGTGGTGGAAGACGACCGCGTTGCCCGCCAGATTGCTAACCAGCGTGATGCTCGCAAGCGCTCTGCCCTGCAGGCCAAGCAGCGCAAGCGCGTCTCCCTGGAGGATCTGGACAAGGTATTGCAGGAGACTTCGACCCTCAACCTCATCCTCAAGGGCGACAACGCCGGTTCCGTCGAGGCACTGGAAGATGCCCTGCTGGATATCAAGACCGAGGACGAAGTTGAACTCAACATCATCGACCGTGGTGTCGGTGCTGTGACCGAGACCAACGTATCTCTCGCAGCGGCTTCCGACGCCGTCATTATTGCCTTCAACACCCGTGCGGAAGGCAAGGCGACGGAGATGGCCACCCAAGAGGGCGTGGATATTCGCTACTACACGATCATCTACAAGGCCATCGAAGAGGTCGAGGCTGCGCTCAAGGGCATGCTCAAGCCGATTTACGAGGAACGCGACACCGGTGCGGCCGAAATCCGCGCCCTGTTCAAGTCCTCCGCGGTGGGTACCATCGCCGGCTGCATGGTCACCGAGGGCAAGGTTGTCCGCAACGGCAAGGTTCGCCTGCTGCGCGATAACAACGTCATCACTGCCGATGCCAAGATTGAGTCCCTGCGTCACGAAAAGGACGACGCAACCGAGATCAAGGCCGGCTACGAGTGCGGTATGGTGCTCTCTTACCCGGATATCCAGGTAGGCGACATCATCCAGGCCTACGAAGAGGTCGAGGTTCCGCGCGACTAAGAGTCGCCGTCTCAAGGCCCGCTTCCGCTCCCGCCGTCCCCACTGCATGTGCTGCCAGCACACAGTAGGGAAGGCCCGGGGAGATGGGAAGCGGGCCTTGTCCTATTCCTGCGTCTGTGAGTCGAGGGCGCCGTGGGTACCGCTGCCTACAGGCGCTGCCGCGACGGGTTTTCATTGTCCGCGATTCGGCACTAAACTGGTGGTTTCTTCTACCGGTTGGCGGTAATTTTAGAGATAGATTCTTTTTGAGCTGGGAGGTTCACATGGTCGATCACGCACGCGCAGCGCGCATGGCCAAGCGCATTCAGGAAATCGTGGCAAGCGCCATCGAACGCCAGATTAAGGATCGCCGCCTCGAGCTGGTGACCATTACGGATACTCGAGTCACGGGCGACCTACACGATGCCACCGTTTTTTATACCGTGCGCGGAAAAGACATCGACTCCGAGCCGGACTTCGCCCAAGCAGAAGAAGCCCTCAAGCGCGCTAAAGGTCAGCTGCGCAAGATTGTGGGCGATCAACTCTCGGTGCGGTTTACCCCGACGCTAACCTTCGAGGTCGATACCGTTCCGGAGGCCTCTGCTCATATGGAAGAGCTTCTGGCCCGTGCTCGCGCCCGCGATGAAGAACTAGCAAAGCTGAAGGAAAACGCTCAGCCGGCAGGGGATGCGAACCCGTATAAGACCTCCGATGAAGACGAGGCTTAAGTGACTAAGAAGCAATACCAGCCGGCAGTTGCCGCTTTGCATGATGCTCATAGCATCTGCATTGTGACGCACCTGCGGCCGGATGCCGATGCCATCGGCTCTGCTGCGGCGTTGCTGCTCGCGCTGCGCCAACGGGGCAAAGACGTGTGTGCCGTTGTGGGCCAGGAGCGGGAGATTTCCCGTAATCTTTACACCATTCCTGCCGCCGACGACGTCACCACTAGTCGTGAGCTGCCGGAAGGCTATGACCTCTATGTCACCGTTGATTGTGGTTCTTTGGACCGGACGGGCTTTTTTGCGGACCGGATTGAGCAGCTAGCCCAGCAGGGCCGAGTTCTGTGCATTGACCACCATTCTTCTAATCCAGGGTTTGGTGCCATCAATGTGGTGGACACTGAATGTGAATCCACCACCGTGGTGTTGCTGAGAATCCTGGATTCACTGGAGATTCAGATTGACCGGCATATTGCGCACTGCTTATATGCCGGTTTGATGACCGATACTGGCAGCTTCCGCTGGGGCAGGCCGGCTATGCACGATATTGCCACCCGCCTCATGCACTACGATCTGGATACCAAGCAGATCGCAGCTGACCTTTTAGATTCCACCACGCCGGACGATCTTCAGATGATCGGTAGGGTATTGGCCGGTTTGCGCCTCGAAGATGCAGGGGAGCACACCCTAGGCATTCTCGTCGCGCGGCTGGAAGATATCCAGGGACACTCCGATTCGGCTGTCGAATCACTAGTGGAGTTCGTTCGCGCGCTTGAAGGAACCACCGTCGGCGTGGTGTTTAAGGAACAAGCTCCGGAGGTTTGGGCGGTTTCTTTGCGTTCTTCTCGCATTGATTGTTCTTCGGTAGCGCTTACCTTCGGGGGCGGCGGACATGTACCGGCCGCGGGCTATACCGCCCATGGGGCTCCGGAAAAGATTATTAAGGAATTGGTGGCCGCTATCCAATGAGAAATAGGCAGACGGATGGAATGAACGCTCAGGATCGCTCCACCGCTGGCACGGTAACCGCACGCGAGGTCTTTGGCCTCGCGTTTCCCGCGCTTGGCGTACTTGCGGCCATGCCGCTCTACCTCTTGCTGGATACCGCGGTAGTCGGACGCCTTGGCGCCCAAGAGCTCGCCTCGCTGGCTGCAGCCACCACAATTCACTCCGTGGTGACGACGCAGTTGACTTTCTTGTCCTACGGCACGACCGCTCGCTCTGCCCGTCTCTTTGGCTCCGGAAAGCGCGAAGCTGCGGTTGCTGAAGGCGTGCAAGCCACCTATGTGGCCCTAGGTGTAGGCGCGCTGCTCGCCGTGATCATGTGGATTTTCGGCGGCGTATTTGCCCGCGCCTTAACCGGTGATCCCACCACGGCCGCCGGTACGGCCTTGTGGCTGCGCATCGCAGCTCTGGCTATTCCCGTTACTTTGGTGGAGATGGCCGGAAACGGCTGGATGCGCGGCGTCCAAGATACGAAGAAGCCGCTGTACTTCACTTTGTCTGGCATGATTCCCGGCGCTATTGCGGTGCCCATCTTCGTCCATTTCTGGGGGCTGGCAGGCTCGGCCATTGCCACGGTTTTGGGCATGAGCATTATTGCAGCGCTATTTGTCCGCGAATTGCATAAGGAACATACCGGCTCCTGGCAATTTCAGTGGCATGTGGTACGCGAACAGCTCATCTTAGGCCGCGATCTTATTTTGCGTTCGGCTAGCTTCCAGGTGGCCTTTCTTACTGCCACGGCTGTGGTTTCCCGCGTTGGTACCGCTTCTTTGGCCGGTCACCAGATCATGATGCAGCTGTGGAACTTCATGTCCCTTATCTTGGATTCGTTGGCCATTGCCGCGCAATCATTGACTGGTGCTGCACTAGGTGCTGGCTCTGCGCGGCACGCACGCAGTGTGGGCAGCAAGGTGGCGTTGTACTCTACGATTTTCTCTGGCCTCTTGGCTGCCGTATTTGCTGCTGGTGCAGGGATTATTCCGCGCATTTTTACCTCCGCTCCGGAGGTGCTCGATGCCATCTCTAAGCCGTGGTGGATCCTGGTAGCCATGGTTATCGGCGGCGGCGTGGTCTTCGCCTTCGATGGTGTCTTGCTGGGGGCCGGCGATGCTGCCTTCCTGCGTACGCTGACCATTTCTTCGGTCCTAGTGGGATTTTTGCCGGGTGTAATCTTGGCGCACTTTATGGGTACAGGCTTAACCGGCGTGTGGTGTGGTCTCGCCGCCTTCATTGCTTTCCGTATGGTGGGTGTGGTCTACCGGTTCCGATCGATGAAATGGGCCGTAGTACAGGAGCGCTAGCTGCGCTAAAGTGGGCGTGTTGATACTCTCGCGCGGTGTGCGGCTCCGTGCAGCGCGCAGATTCTAGGAAGGCAGGTGAGAAACCTATGCCAACAGTGTGGGCGGTTTCTGACCTGCATGGAGCGGTCAGCGCCAATAGCGAGCGCATTGATCAGCTTACTCCGCCCGATCCCGCGGATTGGCTCATCGTGGCCGGGGACGTTGCAGAGCGTACCGAACTCATTATTCGTATTTTGCGCCAGCTCAATGATCGCTATGCCAGGGTCATCTGGGTGCCGGGCAACCATGAGCTATTCTCCCGTTCCCAGGACCGGCATCAAGGCCGAGAAAAGTATGCGCACTTAGTGGAAAGGTGCAGGGAGATTGGAGTTATTACTCCAGAAGACCCGTATCCGGTATTTCACGGAACTACCATCGTTCCGCTATTTACTTTGTATGATTACAGTTTCCGTCCGCATGGCCTTAGCGTGGACGAAGCCATTGACGCGGCGCGCGCGAAACAACTCATGATGACCGATGAGTTCGCTATCGCCCCCTTCGTAGACGTGCGGGCGTGGTGTTGGGATAGGTTGGCTTATTCCATCAAGCGCCTTTCCCGTGTACATGGTCCTACCGTGTTGGTTAACCATTGGCCGTTGGTCCAAGAGCCGACAATGTTATTGCGCTTTCCTGAAATTGCCTTATGGTGCGGAACACGGCATACGCGGTCGTGGCCGCGGCGCTACAACGCAGAGTCCGTCATTTATGGGCACCTGCATATGCCGTCTCGCATGAATGTGGACGGCGTTGACCACATCGAGACGTCATTGGGGTATCCACGCGAATGGCAGGGGCGCGACAGCACCCAGGCGTGGCCGTATCCGGTACTGCGATCTTTTGAAGGGGAGGAGGCACGATGATGTATCCGGATCTATTTCCTGAAAGTGCGCGCTATTGCTACGTGCGCACGGATTCGGGTTACGCGGATTTGGCTAATTTTGAAGGCCTCGCGGCTGAAGAAAAGTCTCTCGTTTCCCAGGCAGTTGATGTGCGCAAGGCCGAGTTCGGAGATGCTCGGTGGTGTGCGCACCGAGCCTTGCAGGAATTAGGCGCCAATCCGGCGACGCCGATTTTGCGCGGTGAGCGCGGCATGCCGCTGTGGCCAGAAGGTTTTGTCGGCTCGATGACGCATACCGAGGGCATGCGGGCTGCAGTGGTTGCCCCTACCTCAGCCTTAAAATCCGTAGGCCTGGATGCAGAACCCGCCGAACCGCTGCCGGATCATGTGCTCACCATGATCGCCCGGGCAGGGGAGATGCCGCAGCTTTTGCGGCTGCGTGAGGCAGGGATTACCTGCCCGGACCGATTGCTTTTTTGTGCCAAGGAGGCCACGTATAAGTCGTGGTTTCCTATGACCTTCCGCTGGTTGGACTTTGACCAAGCAGAAATCGACCTGCGCGAAGATGGCACGCTTATTTCCTATATTTTGGCTAGGCCCACACCGGTGCCTTTTATCACCGGGCGCTGGGTAATTCGAGACGGCTACGTCATCGTCTCCACCTCGGTTCCGGCTTTAGACTTTAGCCACTAAAGGGTAGAAGGCCGTGCCACAAATACGGTGGCCAGGCGCTTGCCTTTTTCTTTAATGAGCGCCACGGCTTGGCCATTAGGGGCCACAGCAGCGTGGACGCCCTTGAGCCCGCGGGGCTCTAGCCATTTGCCCATGGCGAGGGCGGCTGCCTCCTCCTCTGTGACGGAAAGGACGGGGAAGCAGCGAGCCAAGGCCTCATCCAAGCTGAGGGACAGGCGAGGGGATTCGGCAAGGGCGTCGAGCGAGAGGGCGTCGGCAAGTGCAAAAGGGCCCACCTCAGTGCGACGCAAGGCGGTCAGGTGCCCGCCCACCTGCAGGGCCTCGCCCAGATCGCGGGCCAGAGAGCGGATATAGGTGCCGGAAGAACAGTCCACCGTGACGTCTAGATCGATGTAGTCGCCCTCGCGGCGCTCGGCCAGGACGTCAAACTTATCTACCGTTACTGGGCGGGCGGGAATGTCTACCTCCTGGCCCTCCCGCACCAGCTCATGGGCGCGGCGGCCGTTAATTTTAATAGCGGAAACGGCCGCGGGCTTTTGCATAATATCGCCGGTGAGCTTGGCAATCTCTGCCTCGATTGCGGCGCGGTCAATGGCCGCAGCGCTAGCGCCCCAAGCGTATTCCCCCTCGGCGTCATCGGTTGTGGTGGCGGCGCCGAGGCGAATGGTGGCGTCATAGGACTTAGTGGAGGCAACCATGTGGGCCAAGAACTTGGTGCCACGCTCCACACCAAGGACAAGCACGCCGGTAGCCATGGGGTCGAGGGTGCCGGCGTGGCCTACCTTCTTTGTGTGAAAGTACCTGCGTAGGCGGCCGACAACATCGTGGGAGGTCATGCCGGCGGGTTTGTCTACGATGACGAGTCCGGAGTTTGCGAGCGCATCAGTCATAGCCTCTAAGTCTATGCTCTACGATGGTCTGCGTGGATATTTGGTACGGAATCGATGACATCCCCGCGGAAGTGGGCCCAACGTCAGTAACCATCGGTGTCTTTGACGGCCTGCACCGCGGCCATCAGCAGCTCATCTCCGCCTGCGTGGAACATGCGCGCGCTCATGGTGAGCGTCCTGTCATGGTGACCTTTGACCCGCACCCGGTGTCGGTATTTCTCCCGGAACGTGCGCCCGTGGCGGTGCTGAGCTTTGAACGCCGACTGGAATTGGCCGAAGAAATGGGCATCGCAGCCGTGCTTGTTATTGACTTCACCCGAGACCTTGCTGGGGTGGAGCCGCGACCCTACGTAGAGGATTTATTGGTAGGAAAGCTCGCAGCCCAGCACATCGTGGTAGGCGAGAACTTTACCTTTGGCGCCGGCGCGACCGGAACCGCCCAGGCTATGCAGGACTTTGGTGCCGAGTTCGGCTTTAGTGTGGACATCGTCCCACTGCTGGATGATGAGGGCGTGCGCATTTGCTCCACCCACATTCGTGAGTGCCTTGCGCAGGGGAACATCGAATCCGCAAACTGGGCTCTCGGCCGCCATTTCACCGTGACCGGCCCCGTAGTGCGCGGCGCAGGACGTGGTGGCAAGGAGCTCGGATTC
This sequence comes from Corynebacterium sp. c3Ub_189, assembly GCF_039907195.1. Lineage (NCBI taxonomy): Bacteria > Bacillati > Actinomycetota > Actinomycetes > Mycobacteriales > Corynebacteriaceae > Corynebacterium > Corynebacterium sp. c3Ub_189. The sequence goes on from NZ_JASBOF010000001.1 coordinate 52,284, forward strand.
CCCACGGCCAATCAGTATTTCCCGGATACAGTGGCCATCCCGGCCGATGGTGTGTACGCGGGCTGGTTCATCGTCCACTCTGACTCCTCTATCGAGGGGGATATGCGCCCTGGCGTGGCCTATGCGGCCGCTATTTCCGTAGGTACCAACCCCACCTTCGGCGATGAGGAGCGCTCCATTGAGTCCTTCGTGCTCGACCGCGATGCGGACCTGTATGGCTACGAAGCCACGGTGCATTTCGTAGGCCACATTCGCGATATGGTGAAGTTCAATTCCGTAGACGAGCTGCTAGAAGCGATGGCCAATGACGTAGCCAAGGCCCGCCAGGTGCTCGCTGCCGAAGCGAAGGCGCAGGGCTGGACCGCGAAAGACTACTTCCTGCGGGAGAAATAAATGAAGGCGATTCTCGATCTTGATACCGGCATTGATGATGCCCTTGCGCTGGCGTATGCCATCGCCCATAAGGACCTGGACTTAATCGGCGTGACCTGCACGTACGGTAACGTGACCGTGCCCTTAGCCGTGCGCAATACACTGGCCCTTCTAGAGCTGCTGGGCCAAGACGATATTCCAGTTTTTGCCGGACCTAGCCCGGATGGTTTTCGACCAAGCGAGATTTCTTCTTTTATCCACGGCCACAACGGCGTGGGGGAGGTCCTGCTTCCGCCGGCAACGACCCAGGCGCAGTCCCAACCAGCGGTCGAGTTCCTCATCGAGGCTGTGCACGAGCACGGCGATGATCTAGTAATCATTCCGACCGGCCCGTCCACCACGATTGCTGCCGCCATGCAGCAGGACCCTTCCTTTGCCACGGCCGCACACCTGGTGATGATGGGCGGGGCTCTCACCGTTCCGGGCAACGTCACGCCGTGGTCTGAGGCCAATATCTCCCAGGATCCGGAAGCTACCGATTACCTGTTCCGCCACACAAGTGATACCACCATGGTGGGCTTGGACGTCACCTTGCGCACGCTTTTGACCACGGCGGAGTCTGCGCGTTGGCGCGCTACCGGAACCCGCGCCGGCCGCATTTTTGCGGATATGGTGAACTATTACATTCGTGCTTACGCCACCACATCGCCGCACTTGGGCGGGTGCGGCCTGCACGATCCATTGGCCGTTGCGGTGGCCGCAGATGCCTCGCTTGTCGACGTCCTTTCGATAAACCTCAAGACTGACACCACCGGCCCTACCCGTGGGCGGACAATCGCGGATGAAAAGCGATTGGATGCGCCACCCACCGCCCGGGTAGCTGTGGGTGTGGATAGTGAGCGTTTTGTGCGAGAGTTTGTCGAACGCCTTGAGACGCTCTTCAGCGAGCTTTAAAAGCACAGCCTAGAAGCCATGTGGTTTTGATTTTCTCTGCCTGAGCGCTGTAAGGTGTTTCTTTGGCTTAGCGACTGCGGTTCACAGCAGTTGCGGCACGCACAAGTCACGCGCGCAGCGCAGGCTTATGCGTCACGATAATGTGGACTGAAATAAAGGAGAAATACTCATGGCATTGACCGCTGAGAAGAAGGCCGAAATCCTCAAGGAGTACGGCCTGCACGAAACCGATACCGGTTCCCCTGAGGCACAGGTTGCCCTGCTGACCTCCCGCATCAATACTTTGACCGAGCACCTGAAGTTCCACAAGCACGATCACCACTCCCGTCGTGGTCTGCTGCTGATGGTTGGTCGTCGTCGTGGCTTGCTGAAGTACCTGGCTGAGAACAACGTCGATCGCTACCGTGATCTGATCTCTCGCCTGGGTCTGCGCCGTTAATTTCGGCCCAGCTTCGGCCACCTCGCCCCGCCCTTTGGCGGGGCTTTTGTGGTTTTTCTGTTAGAATTTGACACCGTTGTCATAGACAAAATCGACCAGGCGGCATCGACGATCGCCTAAACCACTCAAGGAGACATTTTTTAATGAGCGTTCAGAACTCCGTCGAGTTCAATATTGACGAGGACTTTGGCATTACCGAGGCCATTGCCACGCTAGACAATGGTGACTTTGGTACCCGCACCCTGCGCTTTGAAACCGGCCAGCTGGCCCGGCAGGCAGACGGCTCCGTGACCACCTACTTAGACGATGACACCATGTTGTTGGCCACGACCACCGCGTCCAACCAGCCGCGCGAGGGATTCGACTTCTTCCCGCTGACTGTGGACGTAGAAGAGCGCATGTACGCGGCCGGCAAGATTCCAGGCTCCTTCTTCCGCCGTGAGGGCCGCCCTTCCTCTGAGGCCATCCTGGCATGCCGCCTTATCGACCGCCCGCTGCGCCCAACCTTTGTCAAGGGTCTGCGCAACGAGGTCCAGGTCGTTGTCACCGTGATGTCCCAGGATCCGGAAGAGTACTACGACGTCGTTGCCATCAACGGCGCTTCCGCCGCCACCCAGCTGTCCGGCTTGCCCGTTTCCGGCGCTGTCGGCGGTGTCCGCATGGCACTGATCGCTGATGATAAGCACCCCGAAGGCCAGTGGGTGGCCTTCCCGAATCACGAGCAGCACGAGCGCGCTCTCTTTGAGATGGTCGTTGCCGGCCGCATTGTCAAAAAGGGCCGTAAGGACGACGTAGCCATCATGATGGTCGAGGCCGGTGCCGGCACCAACGTTGCTGAGCGCATTGCCGACGGCGCTCCTGCACCGCAGGAAGCAACCGTTGCTGAAGGCTTGGAGGCAGCAAAGCCATTCATTAAGACCTTGTGCGAGGCCCAGAACGGTCTGGCGGAGCGTGCCGCCAAGGAAACCCAGGAGTTCCCACTCTTCCCGGCATACGGCGACGATGTCTTCGCTGCAGTGGAAAAGGCTGCTGCAAAGAAGCTTGAGAAGCTGCTGACCATCCCGGGCAAGCAGGAACGCGACGATGCCACCAATGAATACATGGAGCAGGTCGAAGAAGAGCTCTTGGACCAGTTCGAGGACTTGGATGAGGCCGATGCTTCCAAGCAGATCCGCGGTGCTTATAACGCCCTGATGAAGCAGATCGTGCGCCACAAAATCCTCTCCGAGGGCTTCCGTATCGATGGCCGCGGCGTTACCGATATCCGCGACCTCTCCGTTGAGGTGGACCTGGTTCCGCGTGCCCACGGTTCTTCCCTGTTCGAGCGCGGTGAGACCCAGATTCTGGGTGTTACCACCCTGGACATGCTCAAGATGGAGCAGCAGATTGATTCCCTGACCCCGGTGGAATCCAAGCGTTACATGCACCACTACAACTTCCCGCCATTCTCCACTGGCGAGACTGGCCGCGTGGGCTCCCCGAAGCGCCGCGAGATCGGCCACGGTGCTTTGGCCGAGCGCGCTCTGCTTCCGGTCATCCCATCCCGTGAGGACTTCCCATACGCCATCCGTCAGGTCTCTGAGGCCTTGGGCTCCAATGGCTCCACCTCTATGGGCTCCGTGTGTGCCTCCACCTTGTCCCTCTACAATGCCGGTGTCCCGCTGAAGGCTCCGGTAGCTGGCATCGCTATGGGCTTGGTCTCTGGCGAGGTAAATGGCAAGGAAAAGTTCGTCGCCCTGACGGATATCCTCGGTGCCGAGGATGCCTTTGGCGATATGGACTTCAAGGTCGCCGGTACCTCTGAGTACATCACCGCCCTGCAGCTGGACACCAAGTTGGATGGCATCCCGTCTAAGGTCCTGGCCCAGGCCCTGGAGCAGGCTCGCGATGCCCGCTCTACCATCCTGGAAACCATGGCTGAGGTCATCGATACCCCAGATGAGATGTCTGGCCTTGCTCCGAAGATCACCTCCGTGAAGATCCCGGTTAATAAGATCGGTGAGCTTATCGGGCCAAAGGGCAAGACCATCAACCAGATTACCGAGGAAACCGGCGCCGATGTCTCCATCGAGGATGACGGAACCGTCTACGTTTCCGCTGCTACCGGTGAGGCTGCGGATGCTGCCATCGATAAGGTGAACTCCATTGCAAACCCACAGCTGCCGAAGGTTGGAGAACGCTTCCTGGGCACCGTGGTGAAGACCGTTCCGTTCGGCGCATTCGTTTCCTTGACCCCGGGTCGCGATGGTCTGATCCACATTTCTAACCTGGGTGGCGACGAGCGCATCGAGAAGGTAGAAGATGTCATCAACGTTGGTGATAAGGTTCAGGTAGAAATCGCGGATATCGATAACCGCGGCAAGATTTCCCTAGTTCCGGTTGAGGACTAATCCCTAAACCCAAAGAAGGCTCTGCCTTCCAGTTCACTCGCTGGAAGGCAGAGCCTTTCTTCGTAGATGTGCACCATCTAGAGGCGCCGCTAAACCTTAGTTCTGGAAGTCAATGACCACGCGGGACGGGTCCTTCAGATACGTCACGGAGTAAGCGGTCTTCTTCTCTAGCCCAATAATGAGCTGTGTTTGCGCCTCAAAGGTGGTGGTGTAGTTGACTGCGCTGACCACCCCGGCACCAGGGGTAGTGCCCGGTTGCATGTACTTTTCTTTTAGCTCTGGGGTAGAAGGCCACGGTGTTCCCTCAATGCCGAGGTTGAGGAAGGTATTTCCTTGGACCTCAACCGGCTTGCCGGATGCCTGTTGGGCAGGGCTATCGGTATAGGACGTAAACCAGCCCGGTTCACCTTCGCCCTCCAAGTCAATGACGACGCGGGTGAACCCATCGTGCGCCCCCACTCGCACACCAGTGGGGATGAGGTTTCCGAGGCTCTCCGGCATGTGCTGTTGGTCCTCGAGAGAGGCCGTGCCCATACCGGCGAATGCCAGTGGGGCTGAGTCTTGGGGGAGCTTCTGCTTTTCTGCATCCGCCGCTGAGTTACTGCGCGGTGCAGAAGTGGTGGCAGGGGTAGCGGAGGTGGTCTGAACTTCAGCAGTGTCGGTAGTTGACTGAACCTCACTAAATGCCGGTGTGCCTGCCTGCGTAGTGTCTTCATCGGAACAAGCGGCAACTGCTAACGCGCATCCTGCGCTGATGGCCACGGCGATAGTGCGAGAGAAAATTGAGGGAGACATATTCATCACTTCCTTGGTGCTTACCGTGTTGTTACACCCATTCTACTGGGGCAGATGGGACAAGCATTAGGAAGTGATGCAATTGTTAACCCGTGTGATGGGGGAGGGGTGCGACTACTTCTTCAGTTCGACGAGCTGAATTAGGTTGCCCACGGTGTCATCAAAAACAGCGATGATGGACGGCCCAACATTGGTGGGCTCCATGGTGAACTTCACGCCCTTGTCACTGAGTTCCTTATATTCGGTTTCAACATCGGCGGACAGGAACTGCGTGGCCGGAATACCGTCGGCCTTGAGTGCTGCGGCGTAGTCTTTGGCGGCGGGATGGCCCTTCGGCTCCAGAAGCAGCTCGGTATTTCCCTCACCTTCAGCATTGGTAACGGTAAGCCACCGGAAATCGCCGTGAGTTACGTCATCCTTAACTCGGAAGCCAAGGGTATTGACGTAAAAATCGTGAGCGCGGGCAACGTCGTCTACAGGAAGGGAAGCGATATATATATCTGCATGCACGTGATCCTAATGAGAATGAGGGGCATCGTCGAAGGGGGCAAGTCCATTCCAAGGAAGGTGAAGAATTGTGCAACCTCCATGCGCGTTAGGATGGGGAGAAAAGTACTACCGATGTGGCTGAAGAAGGAGAACACACCATGGCTATCAAGGTTGGCGTACTAGGCGCCCACGGGCGCGTAGGCCAGGCAATCGTTGAAGGTGTCAACGCGGAAGATGACCTAGAGCTGGTGGCAGAAATCGGCCGCGATGATGATCTGCAACAGCTTATCGACGCCCACGCAGGGGTCATCGTGGACTTTACCCAGCCAGATTCTGTAATGGGCAACCTGGAATTCTGCATCGCCCACGGAATCCACTGCGTGGTGGGAACCACCGGCTTTGATAAGGAGCGCTTGGCTCAAGTAGAGGAGTGGACCAAGCAGGACGGTGCCGGCAATGTCCTCATTGCGCCGAACTTTGCCATTTCTGCAGTTCTCACCATGGTGCTAGCTAAGCAGGCTGCCAAGTTCTTCGAAACGGCAGAGGTAATTGAGTTCCACCACCCAACCAAGTTGGATGCGCCGTCCGGTACTGCGATCCATACCGCTGAGGGAATTGCCGCCGCCCGCAAGGAGGCTGGTCTGGGTGACATGCCGGATGCTACGGAAAAGCAGCTCGATGGTGCTCGCGGCGCCACTGTCGATGGCATTCCGGTACACGCGGTTCGCACCCGTGGCATGGTGGCACACGAGGAGGTCATCTTTGGTGCTCAAGGTCAGTCGCTGACCATCCGCCAGGATTCCTATGACCGCGCGTCCTTCACGCCGGGCGTACTGGTGGGTGTGCGCCAAATTGCGGATCACCCGGGCCTAGTCGTGGGCCTCGACAAGTACCTGGGGCTTTAAGCCATGGCTAAAGCAAGTGAGCTAGATATTCAGCTCATTGCCGCAACGCAGTTCCACGCCCCGCAGGGCGTGGAGTGGCACGCGGATGACTCGGCCTCTGATGGGGAAGCACTCGTCGAGTTTGCTGGACGGGCTTGCTACGAGTCCTTTGATAAGCCAAATCCTCGCACGGCAACTAATGAAGCCTACCTGCACCACATCATGGAGGTAGGCCATACTGCGTTGCTCGAGCATGCCACAGCCACGATGTACATCACAGGGCTGTCGCGTTCGGCGAGCCATGAGCTCGTGCGCCACCGGCACTTTTCCTTCTCGCAGCTCTCCCAGCGCTTCGTCCACCCGGAGGAGACCGAGGTGGTCCTGCCTAAATTGGTGGCTGAGGACGAGCAACTTAGCCGATTGGTAATGCAAGCGGTAGATGAGACTCGCTTTGTCTACGATGAACTGCTTAGCGCACTAGAGGAGAAGCTGGATGAACCCAACGCGCTCCTCCGCAAGAAGCAGGCCCGCCAGGCGGCGCGTGCCGTTCTTCCCAACGCCACAGAAACGCGCATTGTTGTCACCGGCAACTATCGGGCGTGGCGTCACTTTATTGGTGCTCGTGCCGCCGAGCAGGCCGATGAGGAGCTCCGCCACGTTGCGGTGGAGTGCCTGAAACTGCTGCAAAGCAAGGCCCCAGTGCTGTTTGATGATTTCAACATCACCACTCTGGCTGATGGAACCCAGATGGCAGCAAGCCCCTACGCCTAACACGCGCGTGACCCCGATGCGGCTAATTGCAAGCCAAAAGGGTAATCTTGACGGCTATGAGCACAGGTATGACAGCAAAGACTGGCGTCGACACCTTTGGACGCATCGGCGTCGCCATGGTCACCCCGTTTGACCGTGACGGTGCGCTGGACGTTGCAGCAGGTCGTCGCCTAGCAGCTCATCTCGTTGACAATGGCGTTGATTCGCTCATCCTAGGTGGAACAACCGGCGAATCACCGACCACTTCAGTTGAAGAGAAGCTGGAGCTGCTCAAAGCCGTAAAGGAAGAAGTAGGAGATCGCGCAAAGCTTTGCGCCGGTGCCGGAACGAATGACACCGCAACCTCCATTAAGTTGGCTCAGACCACCGCTGACGCGGGGGCAGACAGCTTGCTGGTGGTAACTCCGTACTACTCCAAGCCATCTCAAAAGGGCGTTTACGAGCACTTTGCTGCAGTCGCGCAAGCCACGGATCTGCCGATCTGTGTCTATGACATCCCTGGCCGCTCGGGCATCCCAGTGGCGCCGGATACCCTCCGCCGCCTTGCGGATTTGCCGACCATCCAAGCCGTAAAGGACGCCAAGGGCGACCTTCCTGCGGCCGCAGAGCTCATCCAAGAAACCGGTTTGGCCTGGTATTCCGGTGATGATCCGATTAACCTGCCGTGGCTTTCCCTCGGCGCTTCTGGTTTCATCTCCGTCATCGGCCATGTTGCACCGCGTGCCTTGGTAGAACTTTATGAAGCTTTCGACGCGGGCGATATGGCCCGCGCCCGAGAAATCAATGTCACTACGCTCCTTCCGCTCACCCATGCACAAGCTCGGTTGGGCGGAGCGACGTTTGCAAAGGAAGCCCTGCGCCTGCAGGGCATCGAAGTTGGCGATACCCGTCTTCCTGTCACCGCTGCGAGCGAGGAGGAACGCGAGGTACTTCGCCGTGATCTGGAACAATCTGGAGTCCTCTAAGAATGAATGAACCCCGTAACCGTTCCCGCAAGGTGACCCGCAAGGCGGGCCCACCGGCGGAAAACGAAACCGCCTCCAACGAGGCGGCTTCGCCAGTTTTCCAAGCCCCAGCAACTGATGCGGGCAATTCCGCACAGGATAATTCCGCGAAGGGCGACAAAGGCAATTCTGGCAAGAAGAATTCTTCCGACAACAACAATGATGGCGGCAGCAACAATCGTCGCTCCCGTTCCCGTGGCAGCCGCGGCCGTGGCCGTGGTGGAAACGGCAACGGCAATGGCAATAACCACGGTGGAAACAATAACCACGGCGGCAAGAACGGCAATGGCAACGGAAAGAACGGCAATGGTAAAGGCCGCGGCCGCAACAACCGTGGCCGCCGCAACGTGCCCAAGTCTATGCAGGGCGCGGATCTGACCAAGCGCCTGCCGGAGCCACCGAAGCAGCCGAAGGATGCCCTGCGTATCTACGCTCTGGGCGGTATCTCGGAGATCGGCCGTAACATGACCGTCTTCGAGTACGGTGATGACCTCATCATCATCGACTGCGGTGTGCTCTTCCCATCCTCTGGTGAGCCAGGCGTGGACCTCATCCTGCCTGACTTTGGCCCCATTGAGAAGAAAATCCACAAGGTCAAGGCCCTCGTCGTTACCCACGCGCACGAGGATCACATTGGTGCAATCCCGTGGCTGCTTAAGCTGCGTCCGGATATCCCTATCGTTGCTTCCCGCTTCACCATCGCGCTTATTGCTGCAAAGTGTAAGGAGCACCGCCAGAAGCCGAAGTTCGTCGAGGTTAATGAAAAGTCCGACGTAACCTACGGTCCGTTCCGCGTACGCTTCTGGGCAGTCAACCACTCCGTACCGGATGCCTTGGGCATCATGCTGGGAACCCCAGCCGGCAATATCATCCACACCGGTGACATCAAGCTGGACCAGACCCCGCTGGATAACCGTCCAACGGACCTCCCAGCCCTGTCCCGCTATGGCGATGAGGGCGTTGACCTCATGCTGTGTGATTCCACCAACGCAACCGTCCCCGGTGTTTCGGCATCTGAGGGTGATATTCCTGCCAACTTCAAGCGGCTCGTCGCCGGCGCTAAGCAGCGCGTAATCTTGGCTTCCTTCGCCTCCAACGTTTACCGTGTCCAGGCCGCTATCGACGCCGCTGTGGCCAACGGCCGCAAGGTGGCTTTCAATGGCCGTTCGATGATGCGCAACATGGAAATCGCGGAGAAGATGGGCTTCTTGAAGGTTCCACGCGGCACCATCATTCCGATCGATGAGGCCGCCAAGATGGCTCCGCATAAGACCATGCTGATTACCACCGGTACGCAGGGGGAGCCCATGGCAGCACTGTCGCGTATGGCCCGCCGTGAGCACCGCCAGATTACCGTCCGCGATGGCGATACCATCATCTTCTCTTCCTCGCTCATTCCGGGTAACGAGGAGGCCGTCTACGGCGTCATCAACATGCTGTCCCAGATCGGTGCCAACGTCATTACCAACCAGGACGTAAAGGTGCACGCTTCCGGTCACGGTTACGCTGGCGAGCTCCTCTTCCTGTACAACGCAGCGCGCCCGCGCAACGCGATGCCGGTGCACGGCGAGTGGCGCCACCTGCGCGCCAATAAGGAACTGGCTATCTCCACCGGTGTGGACCGCGACCGTACGGTGCTGGCACAAAACGGCGTCGTCGTGGACCTGCGCAAGGGGCGCGCCGAGGTCGTAGGCCAGATGCAGGTGGGTAACCTGTACGTCGACGGCGTTTCCATGGGCGATGTGGATGCTGACACTTTGGCTGATCGCACCAACCTGGGTACCGGCGGCGTGGTTTCTATCACCTGCGTGATTGATAACCGCACCTCGCGCCTGCTGGAGCACCCAACGGTATCTACTACAGGCTTCTCCGATGATGACCGCGGCATTGTGCCGGAGGTTGCGGAGATGGTGGAAAACACCATGAACGATCTTGCCGCAGAGGGCGAGAACGATACCTACCGCATGGTGCAGAAGCTGCGCCGTAAGGTATCCAAGCTCATGGATTCCAAGTACAAGCGCGAGCCAGTTATCCTCCCAACCATCGTGCCGACCAACTCTGGCCCTTTGGTTACCGATGAAGAAGACGTTGACGCTTCTCGCGAGTCCCTGTAAATAGCACAGGTTCCTCGCGCTAAGTGAAAGCAAGCCCCAGCATGCCAGCTAGCTCGGTATGCTGGGGCTTATGTCGTTTTCTTCTGCTGAGCGCGCCAAGATGGTAGCGCTATTTCATAAGCTTGGTCCCGATGCCCCCACCTTGTGCGAGGGCTGGACAACCCGCGACCTAGCCGTACATTTATGGGTGCGAGAAAACCGCCCCGATGCGGCCGCCGGCATCTTCGTCAACGCACTGTCTGGCCGTCTGGAAAAGGAATCACGCAAGGTAGCCGAACGCGACTTTGATGAGTTGGTTGATGACTGGGGGAGGGGACCTGCTGCCTATAACCCCGTCCGGTTTGTCGATGCACAGCAAAACTTTGTGGAGCACTTTGTTCATCACGAGGATATTCGCCGAGCTAATGGCATGGGCCCACGCGACTTTTCGGCGCGCATCAAGCAGCAGATGCATGGCTACCTAAAGCCTTTAGTTAAGGTGGCCCTGCGCAGATCTGAACGTCCGGTCATTGTGCAGCCGGAAGGATTGCCGCGAATCGTTGCCGCAGATACCCATGGCGTGGCGGAGAAGGGCGATGCCGTGGTCCGCGTTTCAGGAGAGGTAGGCGAGCTCATCCTCTGGGCCTTCGGGCGAGATTCTGCTGAAGTCAAGATTGAAGGTGACGCCGAATCCATCGTAAAGTCAACGCTCTAATCTTGATTTAATCGCAGTTTCTAAGCTGTGGGGTGCGTGGGAAGCGTTCGTCGTGAGATTGTGGGTCCAGGTGTTAGGGAAACGCGTGTGGCTAATGTGATTTGTGGGGTAGCCCGGTTAGAGTAGAGGCATGTCTGTCAAAAATGCCTCTTCGCGCGGAACGCGCCGAAAGTCGAATCGTTCCCGGCCGTCGGGCCGCAGCCGGTCCGGTGCTGGCATGCCGGAAACCTTGGCTATGACGTCTTCGCATCGGCGCGCTGCGGCGACCTCGCAGGAGCGTACGGGTAGTGCGTTCCGGGCCGTCGGCAAGGGCTTGGGCGTTGCCTTTGGTGCCACGGCCCGCGGCATGGGAAATATGGCGCGGGGTGTAAGCCATGGCGTGGCCGGGCTCAAGCCCAGCGAAGACGTATATGACACCGAGGAGTACGAGACGACGAGGGAGCCGGAAGAAATTTCTGCACGCGGGGAGAAAAAGAAGAAGAGCAAGGTTACTCGGGCGCGCGATGTAGCCGCGGAAGAAGAGCTTTCTACGATGGAAGCAAGCGAGGAAGAATCACGCGGTATTCAGGTGAAAAATCCTGATGCGGTGGCACTCGTTCTCATCGGCATTGCCATCGTGCTCGCTGCTACCGTCTGGTTTGGCGTTGCTGGCCAGGTTGGCGCCTGGGTGGGCAATATCGTCCGCTATGTCATTGGTGCAGGCGCCTGGGTGCTGCCGGTGGCACTGGTGGCCTTGGCCATTTCCTTGATGATGGATATCTCCGGCCCAGCGGGGCACTTTAAGCCGCGCATTGTGGGCGGTATCAGCATCATCGTCCTTGCCATGCTCAGCTTGATCCACATCTTTGCTGGCACCCCTGAGCTTGGCTTTACCCCGGACAGCGCCGGTGGTGCTGGCGGTGTAATCGGCTACGCCATCGGCGGCCTTCTGGAGACGGCCTTTACCTCCTTCGTCGCAGTGCCGTTGCTTTTCCTCGTCATTATTTACGGCGCCTTGTTAGTCACCGGCATTACTATCCGCGAGGCCTATGAGCTGGTGGCTGACGCCATTGCTGCGGCCTTCTCCCGCTTCGGTGGTGCGGATGAAGACTATTACGACGAAGAGGGCGATGACCTCTACGGCCACGTGACTGGCGATATTGATGACATCGCGGAAGGGCGCGAGCGCAGCGAGCGCCCAGCACGACCTGTGGCCAAGCGTCGTTCCTCTGAGCGTGGTGGTAGCCTGCGCGCTTTCCGACGCCCCTCTGAAGACCCCGCCCCGCGTGGTTCTTCTTACCCGGTGGATTCCCCTGCTGCAGCAGAGGAGGAACAGGCCACCCGCGCCTTTAGCACACCGACGCGTGGCGGCTTCCAGTCCGTGTCTAACGCGGCTGAGAAGCCGGTCTCTCGTGACATCGGCGATACCGATGAGATCCCGGTGGTAGACGGCGCCGCTGCGTCATCGCCAGCACAACCGGACTCCGCAGATCCGGAACCGACCCGAGTGCTGGGCACTACTCGTCAACGTCCCACTTCTCCTTCCACTCGCTCGGCTACGGCAGCGGGTGCTGATGCTGGCACCGCCGCTGGTAGCGCAATTGGCTCGGCCGCTGGTGCGGCTGCGGGCGCCGCGGGTGCTGCGGGAGCAGCAAGTGGCGCAGCAAAGACTGCTGCTGCGGGTGCTGCCGGTGCCGCTGGCGCTGCAGCGGCCGGTGTAGCTGCAGGCGCTGCTGGATCTGCGGTGGAAGGAGGCGCTGATGCAGTCTCGTCCGCGCACGAGAAGGCCCGCCAACTCTTCCGCGAGCGCTCCGGACGCGACGCTACGACCGGTGCACAGGTGGACTCCACCGAGCCTGCGACCGAGGCCGCAGGGGAAACGGGTACTTCTGCTGCTCCTGCGCCGTCCGCGCAGTTTGGCAATGAGAACTACGCGGTTCCCACCACAGACCTGCTGACCCCGGGCACTCCGGCCAAGGAGCGCACGGAGATTAATGACCGCATCATCGAGGCCATCACCGATGTCTTCGAAGAGTTCAAGGTCGATGCCCAGGTAACCGGCTTTAGCCGTGGGCCAACAGTGACCCGTTATGAAATCGAGCTGGGACCAGGCGTCAAGGTATCGAAGATTACGAACCTGCAGTCCAATCTGGCCTACGCCGTGGCCACGGACAATCTACGCTTGCTCACGCCTATCCCCGGCAAGTCGGCCGTCGGCATTGAGGTTCCGAACCCAGACCGCGAGATGGTGCACCTGCGCGAGGTGCTTGATGCGCCAAGCATGACCAGCTCACCGGATCCCATGCTCATCGGTTTGGGCAAGGACATCGAAGGCGAATACAGCTCGTTCTCGGTGCAAAAGATGCCGCACTTGCTCGTCGCCGGTGCTACCGGTTCCGGTAAGTCCGCTTTCGTCAACTCCATGTTGGTCTCGCTGCTTACCCGAGCCACCCCTGAGCAGGTTCGCCTCATCTTGGTGGACCCGAAGATGGTGGAACTTACCCCGTACGAGGGCATTCCGCACTTGATCACGCCCATCATTACCCAGCCGAAGAAGGCCGCAGCAGCTCTGCAGTGGCTGGTGGAGGAGATGGAGCAGCGCTACATGGATATGAAGGCTGCTCGCGTGCGCAAGATTGAGGACTATAACCGCAAGGTGGTCTCCGGCGAATACCAGGCGCCGGCAGGCTCCGAGCGCGAGGTGCGCCCGTACCCGTACATCGTCTGTGTCGTCGACGAGCTGGCGGACCTGATGATGACCGCGCCAAAGGAGATTGAGGACTCCATCGTCCGCATCACCCAGAAGGCACGTGCCGCCGGAATTCACCTGGTGCTGGCAACCCAGCGCCCGTCCGTTGACGTGGTGACCGGTCTGATTAAGACCAACGTGCCTTCACGCTTGGCCTTCGCGACGTCCTCACTGACGGACTCCCGCGTTATCTTGGACCAGGGCGGCGCGGAAAAGCTCATTGGTATGGGCGATGGCCTCTTCATTCCGCAGGGCAAGCGTCCCGTGCGTATGCAGGGCGCATTCGTCTCGGATGATGAAGTCATGGCGGTTGTCGATGCCGCCAAGTCGCAGGCCGCGCCGAACTACACCGAGGGCGTGACTGAAGAGAAGCAATCCGAGGCCAAGCAGGAAATCGATGAGGAAATTGGCAAGGACATGGACGACCTCCTCGAGGCCGTCGAGCTGGTGGTCACCGCCCAGTTGGGCTCGACTTCTATGTTGCAGCGCAAGCTGCGCATCGGTTTTGCCAAGGCCGGCCGCCTCATGGACCTGATGGAATCTCGTGGCGTGGTCGGACCGTCCGAAGGCTCCAAGGCCCGCGAGGTTCTGGTGAAACCGGAAGAGCTCGATACCATCATCTGGATGATCAAGGGCGCCGACCCTGCCGAAGCCCCGAAGGAGATTCAGGAGGAGATGCAGCAGCAAGAGGAGGACGAAGCTGCCGCTACTTCCGATGCCGACTCTTCTCCAAGCTCCGATTCTTCCCCGCAGGGCGACGCCGAGGACACCCGTACCGTCCAGGCAACGTATAACCCTTCTGCTGGAGCCTTCTAAGATCGTGTAGAGTTGGACGGGTCTTGGAGGGGAGTACCCCATCCTTCGGCATTGATCGTCAGCACGGAAGCGTTACGCTCCCGGTCGTGCCGGCCCGGCGGAATTTAGTTCGCCGGGCGGGGGAGACCTCCGGTCAATTTGTTGTATCTTCGACCGGAGGGATGTACCAATGCATGTGCCATTGTGGATTTGGGCGATTTCCATCGTCGTCATTCTTGGATTCTTTGTTTTTGATTTCTACTCCCACGTGCGCACCCCGCACGAGCCCACGCTGAAGGAGTCCGGGTTCTGGACCCTATTCTATGTCGGCATCGCTTTACTTTTTGGTGCCGGCGTGTGGGCCATATGGGACCATGAGCACGGCATCCAATACCTCACGGGTTACGTGACAGAGAAGGCGCTCTCCGTAGATAACCTCTTTGTTTTCGCGCTTATCATGGGCGCCTTCAAGATCCCGCGTAAGTACCAGCAAAAGGTCTTGCTCATCGGTATCGTCATCGCTTTGGCATGCCGCCTGGTGTTTATCCTTTTGGGTGCTGCGGTCATCGCGGCATGGTCCGATATCTTCTACCTGTTCGCGATTTTCCTCATCTACACAGCGATCAAGCTCATCGTCGACGAGATTCGGGACGCCCCCGAAACCGATCCCAATGACATGGGCATCATCAAGCTGATCCGCAAGGTAGTCCACGTCACCCCGCGCTACCACGGGGATAAGCTCACGCACCGCGTGGAAGATTCTTCGGGCAAGCGGAAATTCGCGTTCACCCCGCTATTTATTGCGTTGGTGTCCATTGGCCTTATCGACGTGATGTTTGCCTTCGACTCCATTCCGGCCATTTACGGCATTACCTCGGAAGCGTTCTTGGTCTTTACCACCAATGCCTTCTCCCTCATGGGATTGCGCCAGATGTACTTCTTGTTGGATGGCCTACTGGATCGCTTGGTATACCTGCCCTATGGTTTGGGCATCATCTTGGGCTTCATCGGTGTAAAGCTCATGTTCCATGCGCTGCATGAGAATAATTTGCCGTTTGTAAACGGCGGCGAGAACGTGGAGTCGATCCCAGAATTTTCCACCATCACCTCACTTATCGTGATCGTGGGCGTCCTGGTTATTACGGTTATCGCCTCGATTATTAAAAGTAAACGCGATGAGAACCAAGGCGGAGTGCCGGTATCGCACAATCACTTCGACTGGGACGAGGAAGGCAATAAGATCGTCCGGAACAAGAGGGGCGAATTCTTGGGCAAGGCCAAAGACCTGCCCAAGGAAGAGCTACCACACTAGAAGCGGGCGTTTACGGGACTCCATTCGCGGAAGCTGCGGCCAGTGATGCAGCCGGCTTGGTAGAAGGGGTCTTTGTCCATGAGAGCGATGGCGTCGGCGACCACGGCGTCGTCGGCAAGCCCCACGATGATGAGTGCGCCGCCCTTGGAATCCGTCAAGGGGCCTGTGGCAATGATGGTGCCCTCCTCAAAAAGTTGCGCGGTAAACTCGCGGTGCGCGGGGCGAGCCTTAGCAATCTCAGGATTATTGGGGTTGTAGTCGTAGCTAACAGCAAAATACTTCATGCTTCGCATTTTAAAATGCAGGGGCATCCAAGCGCAGGTGCTTGGTGCTAACAGGTAGTATGTATAACGTGAATCAACCCGGAACACAGTCAGCGCAATCCTCGGATGTGAATCCGCAGGTGTCCAATTGGAACCTGCCAAATATTCTCACCAGCCTGCGCATTCTTTTCATTCCGGTTTTCGCATGGCTAGTTATTGCCGGCCATGAATGGTGGGCTTTTGGCCTATTTGCTGCCCTAATGCTCACAGATAAGCTCGACGGGGACATCGCACGTGCCCGTGGCCTTATCACCAATTTTGGCAAGATTGCTGATCCCATCGCGGATAAAGCGCTTATGACTACCGCACTGGTATGCCTCAATATCATTGGGGTACTGCCAGTGTGGATTACCGTGGTCATTCTCATCCGTGAGTTCGGAATCACCATCTGGCGTATGGTTTTGTTGCGCCGCGGTAAGGTCGTGCCTGCTTCGAAGGGCGGCAAGCTGAAGACTGTATTGCAATCCTTGGCAGTAGGGTTGTACCTGTGGCCGCTGCCGGAGTGGATGAACGTTCCTACCTTCTTGGTGATGCTCTTGGCCGCAGTGGTGACCGTGGTTACCGGCGTTCAGTACCTCATCGACGGCAAGAAGCAGAATAGCTAGGTAGCTCATGAGCTCCATGGCGGCCCGCCTCGTATCTGAACTCACCGAGCGCGGCGAAACTTTGTCCTTTTGTGAGTCACTTACTGCTGGGTTGGCCAGCGCCACGGTGGCTTCCGTCCCTGGAGCTTCGGCTGTGTTGCGCGGAGGGCTTGTAACATATGCCACCGAGGTGAAATCCCACTTTTTGCACCAACCGGTAGCCGATATCGAAGCAGCCGGTGTGGTTTCTGGGGAGACCGCCCTTGCAATGGCGCGCGCGGCGGTGGCAGAAACCGCCGCGGACTGGGGGATAGGCCTTACCGGGGTGGCGGGACCAGACCTACAGGAAGGCAAGCCGGCGGGCACGGTTTATATCGGAATTTTTTCTCCTAGCGGAGTCAGTTTTTCGCTGCAGCTGTCCGGGTTGGGGAAAGAGCGAAACGAAATCAGAGAGGCCACGGTCGCAGCCGCCTTGCGGCTCCTGGGCTCAACTTTGGAAGAAAATCCGGCACTGCGGGAACAATATCGAGACAAGGAGCGTTGACCATAGTGATGAACACTTCTACTGCAGTCCTCGAACACCCGGTAAACGGCGCTGTTGCACCAGCGGCGCCCGCCACTGCTCGTACCCCTGAGCCCCTTTTGCGTGAGGCTCTTGGGTTGACGCTGCGCGCCTTCCGCGCGGACAAAGGAGTGACCCTGCGCGAATTGGCCGGAGTGGCCCGCGTATCGCCGGGTTACCTGTCAGAGCTCGAACGCGGCCGCAAGGAAGTCTCGTCTGAGCTTCTTGCGTCCGTGTGCCACGCGCTGGATTGCTCAGTCTCGGACGTATTGATTGAAGCGGCCGGTTACATGGCCCTGCCCTCCATGGATGAGGAGCTAGCCCATACGGCACCTGCCGCATCAGAGCTTTAGCCCATAGCGGTCTATGTCAACAGCCGGCCTATTCTCTTGCGAGGAAGGTCGGCTGTGGTGGTTAAGGGGGCGTCGGCAAGCGCCCGCGACCGCGGGGAGTACAAGCGGTGGAAACAGCGCTTCGCTAGTATAAACAGCAGAACATTACGCACATTTTTTAACCTAGAAAGGTTGAAGCACACCATGGCGAACCCATTTGTTAAGGGCTGGAAGTACCTAATGGCTCTCTTCGATAATAAGATCGAGGAAAACGCCGATCCAAAGGTGCAAATCGAGCAGGCTATTGAGGATGCTCAGCGCCAGCACCAAGAGCTGTCTCAGCAGGCAGCCGCCGTGATTGGTAACCAGCGTCAGTTGGAAATGCAGCTTAACCGCCGTTTGGCAGAGGTAGAAAAGCTGCAGGGCAATGCTCGCCAGGCTCTGGAATTGGCTGATCAGGCCCGTGCCAAGGGCGATGAAAATAAGGCCGTGGAGTATGAGAACGCGGCCGAGGCCTTCGCCGCCCAGCTGGTTACGGCTGAGGAGTCCGTGGAGGATACCAAGAAGCTGCACGACCAGGCACTACAGCAGGCAGAAAAGGCCAAGAATGCGGTTCAGCGTAATAACGCCGCGCTGCGCGAAAAGGTCAATGAGCGTTCCAAGCTGCTTTCCCAGCTGGAGCAGGCAAAGATGCAGGAAAAGGTCTCTGAGTCTTTGAACTCCATGAACGAGCTGACTGCCAATGGCAATACGCCGTCTCTGGATGCTGTGCGCGATAAGATTGAGCGCCGTTACTCCAAGGCGCTGGGCCAGGCTGAGCTTGCTGAGAACTCCGTGGAAAACCGCATGGCCGAGGTACAACAAGCTGGTATTCAGATGGCCGGTCATTCTCGCTTGGAGCAGATTCGCAGTGAAATGAACTCTTCTAAGTCCGTGGAAGGCAATAAGGCTCAGGCCATTGAGGGCAATAAAGCGTCCGGCTCTGCTGCCGACAACGCTGCTCAGCCCGGCAGTGCCAATAACGATGCTGTGCAGGCCCGGCTGCGTGAGCTGCGTGGGGAGTAAACCCCGACTGTCTTTTAAATAGTTATCGCCTCCCTCGGCCATCATGTGGTGGTGCAAGGGAGGCGATAACTTTTGCTGCTAGTCGCCGACGCCGCGGGCCTGTAACGCTTCACCCATCGCGCGCGCTCGCCGGATGGAGCGAATGATAACCGGGGTGCCAAATGCGAGCGGGGACATCCCGGCACCGCGCGCTTTGCGCGCATCTAGAACTTCATAGACGGTTTCAAACATCAGCGGGATGAGACGAATAGTCAGTGACATAGCCAAGCTGATGTTTTCTACCGGTATTCCGAGTCGCTTTAGGGGCTGCAGCGATTCTTCCAGCGACTCCATGATTTCATCTACCGTGGAGGTCAGCGTGAGCAGGAAGGCAGCCATCATAGCGGCGAAGACATTGAGGAACATCACCGCCGCATAGTCGAAGTCCTTTGCCCACCATTGAAAGCCTGCCAAGGGGACTAGGAAAAGGAGAGGCGGCCAGATCTGACTCCAGGCAATGCCTAGTGGAATCCGGGCGCAAGCATAGAGAAAGACGACGAAAATGACACCGCCTGCTGCCCACGGAATGGACTTGAAAAAGATGCTGGTGACCAGGATAAAGACTAAGAGGAATGCGATCTTCCAGCTAGGTTTGATGCGATGAACAAAGCTGGTGCCATCAACATAGACGGAAAGTGGGAGATTCGAGCGTCGTTGCATAACAATTCTCCCTACAGCGGCCGCTGGGCCATGAGGTCTTGGTAAAAATCTATGACCTCAGCCGGCCTACCATCCGCGGCGATGCGGTGGTTATCGATGCAGATGACTCGATCAAAATCGCGCAGAAAGTCCAGATCGTGCGTCACCACAATTAGTTGCTGTTCCAATCGCGCGAATTCTCTTTTGATTCGATCGCGGTTGCGCAGATCCAGCAGGGTAGTGGGCTCATCAGCGATGATGAGAATCGGGTCGATGACCATGACCGCTGCCAGCGCGAGGAGCTGCTTTTGTCCGCCGGAGAGCGTATGCGGCGAGCGCTCAGCAAAGTCGGCGAGTCCGAAGCGCTCGAGAGCAGCATGCACGCGGGCGAGACGCTCATGTTTGGGCAGCTTAAAGCGGCGGAGCGAAAAGGCGACGTCATCGCGCACATTGGGCATGACAATCTGGTTTTCGGCATCCGAAAAGACGAACCCCACCTTTTCGCGTACCTTTTTGCCTTGCTTGGCGACGTCCATCTGGTCCACCGTCACCGTACCTTCACTAGGCTCGCCCAACCCATTAATGAGCCGGGTCAAGGTGGATTTCCCGCCACCATTCTGGCCGATAATGCCTATGCGCTGTTCGGTGAGGGTGAGGTTGATGTCCTCAAGCACCACGGTGTCATCAAAAGCCACCGAGACCGAGGAAAATTCGATCGTGGGCACTAGGCGGCCTTTCGTCCCATCAGATCGGGGAAGGCCGCGTGAACACCGAGAGCGATGATGACGGCAACGACAAGCTTTCCGGCATCGACAGGGATGAAGGGCAATTGGGCGGCGAAGGCTGGACCAATGTCCAAGCCAGAGCGGATCATGAGACCAAAGGCGCCGCAGATGTATTGGACCGCAAGGCCTGCAATGGCAGCAATGGCAAATATGACCGCCATGCCGCCCTTGTTCTTAGGGGAGCGGTAGGCAATTGCGCCTGCAACTGCTGGCGAGAGAACATAGCCGATGATGTAGCCTGCGGTCGGGCCTGCCAGCGCGCGCAGCGTGGTACCGCCACCTGCCAGAACTGGGAGGGCGAGCCCCAGGAACAAGAAGAGTAGTCCCACGTAACCGCCGCGCTTGCTGCCCAAAATTAGGCCGGCGAGGATCAGCGCTGCGTTTTGCAGCACAATGGGCACGCCGGCTGAACCGACGGGGATGGATACGAAGGCAAGGACAATGACGAGAGCGGTAAACACGGCAACATAGGCAATGGTGGTTGCCAGAGAGTTCTTTTTCATGCTCAAGAGGTTAGCACTGCATGAAAACTGCAGACAATTGAGGGTTTTGAACGGTGTTCACCCGGGGCTGATAATTGCGAGCCAGAGCTATTGCGGCGGGCTCCCAATCGAGGCTTCTTAGCCCGCTGGCGCCTGTGTTTAAGCGCTGAGTAGGATGGCGCGCATGCGATTGACCGAGTATTACCAGCTCATTAAGGACGAATTTGGCGAGTCTAAGGGAAAGTGGATTAGCCACTCCCATGTCTTGCCAGACCTCGGGGCAACGCCTGATGAGCTTATCGAACGCGGCGTCGATCCGCGTCGCGTCTGGCTGAGCCTGTGCGATGACTTTGATGTACCGAAGGAGCGCAGGTTGGGGGTCGATTACCCTACTTTATAGCGGCGTCGAATTTGACGGACTGGCGTGTTCACTTTCAAAATTCGAACAGATGTATGTAAGATGGCGGAAGTGTCGATGCAGTCGTCTACAGTGGGATGGCGTTGACGGAGGGAACCGTTTGAGTTCCACGGCAGTCTAATAATGCGTTAGTACATCGTCGTTAAAGATAAGGATGAAAGTTAATGGCAACCAAAAAGAAGTCTTCTTCTGCCGCCTCTAAGGGAGATGACCGCCAAAAGGCCCTCGATGCCGCAATGGCCATGATTGAGAAGGATTACGGCAAAGGCGCTGTGATGCGCCTGGGTGATGACAACCGCCCACCGATTAAGGCCATTTCTTCCGGTAATACCGCAATCGATGTCGCTCTGGGTATTGGTGGTTTCCCGCGCGGGCGCATCGTAGAGATTTATGGCCCGGAGTCTTCTGGTAAGACCACTGTTGCGCTGCACGCTATTGCATCTGCGCAAAAGGATGGCGGCATTGCCGCGTTTATTGACGCCGAGCACGCTCTCGACCCGCAGTATGCTCGCCTGCTTGGCGTGGATACCGATAACCTCTTGGTTTCCCAGCCAGATACCGGCGAACAGGCCTTGGAGATTGCCGATATGCTGGTGCGCTCCGGCGCAATCGACATCATCGTCGTTGACTCCGTAGCTGCCCTTACCCCGAAGGCGGAAATTGAAGGTGAGATGGGAGATAGTCACGTCGGCCTTCAGGCCCGCCTGATGTCGCAGGCGCTGCGCAAGATGACCGGTGCCCTGTACAACTCCGGGACCACCGCTATCTTCATTAACCAGCTGCGCGAAAAGATTGGCGTGATGTTCGGCTCGCCTGAGACCACCACCGGTGGTAAGGCTCTCAAGTTCTACTCTTCCGTGCGCTGCGATATCCGCCGCATCCAGACCTTAAAAGATGGCCAAGATGCCATCGGTAACCGCACCAAGCTCAAGGTAGTAAAGAACAAGGTCTCGCCACCATTTAAGATTGCCGAGTTCGACATCATGTATGGCGAAGGCATCTCTCGCGAGTCCTCCATTATTGACCTTGGCGTCGAAAACGGCTTCATCCGCAAGTCCGGCTCTTGGTTTACCTACGAAGGCGACCAGTTGGGCCAGGGTAAGGAGAAAGCGCGTAATTTCCTGAAGGATAACCCGGATCTGGCCAATGAAATCGAGCAGAAGATTTTCCAGAAGCTCGGTATCGGCGAGGCCGCGGCCGAAGGTGAAGAGGGTGCCGCGATGGACGTTCCTGGAGCCGATGATCCATTGACCGACGAGTCCGTTGATCTCGTTCCAAACGTCGATTTTGATGACGACTAAAACGTCTAACCCGTCCCCACACACTCCGCGTACCATTTGAATCTGCATCATGAATCAACCCGCCCCCGAAAAGCTCGTCCAACTTCGTCAGGCCCTCGAGGCCTATGAGAATGGAGCGGCAGGGGGCGGGCTATTTGATCGAGAGGCAGAAGAAGCTAAGGCCAAGGTCCGCTTTCGGGCGCTGGGTCTTTTGGATCAGCGTTCTAGGTCCCGGAAAGAGCTCTATGACCGTCTAGTAAAGGCCGAGTTTGAGCCAGATGTCGTGGAGGAAGTGTTAGATGATTTAGCCCACGCGGGCCTGGTGAACGACGCCGCTTTTGCACACGAGTGGGTGCGCCAGCGCCATAAGCGGCGCGGCAAGTCCAGTTCGGTTCTCAACAGGGAATTGCGGGAAAAGGGCGTGAGTGAGGCTGACCGTGCTGAGGCTCTCGAGCAAATCGACCCTGCCGATGAACAAGCTATGGCACAGGCCCTTGCGGAAAAGAAGGCCCGCTCCATTAAGTTCGTACCGGAGGATCGCAAGGAGCGCGACAAGGCTCTACGCCGCATCGTGGGAGTGCTGGCACGCCGTGGCTTCAATGAAGGGATGTCGCTGCAGATTGCAATCGCGGCGCTTGACGCGCGGTGCGCGGAGCTGCGCGCAGAGGACTGATACGGCCAAGGCAGGGCAGCACCGGAATGGCCAAGTCCGGCAGTTATGAGATGCCTAGCTTCATGGCTAAACTATGCCGACGTGGAGCAGACAATCGCAGATAACCGTACTTATGAAGTCCGAACTTTCGGCTGCCAGATGAATGTGCACGATTCGGAGCGCATCTCTGGTCTCTTGGAGGAGGCCGGCTACGCGGCCGCCGGCGAAGGCGTGGAGCCAGATCTCATCGTCTTCAATACCTGCGCCGTGCGCGAAAATGCCGATAAGCGGCTCTACGGCACCTTGGGTGCCTTGAAGAAGACCAAGGAAAATCATCCCGGCATGCAAATTGCCGTGGGCGGTTGCCTGGCGCAGAAAGACAAGGACACCGTCCTAGATAATGCCCCGTGGGTTGATGCTGTCTTTGGCACTCACAATATGGCGGCCCTGCCGACGCTGCTGGAGCGCGCCCGTCACAACGATGAAGCCCAGGTGGAAATCGTTGATTCCCTCGAGGCTTTTCCGTCGGTCTTGCCAGCCAAGCGTGAGTCTGCCTATGCCGGCTGGGTTTCTGTTTCCGTAGGTTGCAATAACACCTGCACGTTCTGCATTGTTCCTTCCCTGCGCGGCAAGGAAGAGGACCGCCGGCCCGGCGATATCTTGGCCGAAGTCAAAGCCCTAGTAGATCAGGGCGTATCCGAGGTCACCCTGCTGGGGCAAAACGTCAATGCCTATGGCGTCAATTTCGCCGATCCCGACATGCCACGCGACCGTTTCGCTTTTTCGAAGCTGCTGCGCGAGGTGGGCAAGATCGAAGGCCTTGAGCGCCTGCGCTTTACTTCCCCGCACCCAGCGGAGTTTACTTCCGACGTCATCGATGCCATGGCCGAGACCCCGGCCGTGTGCCCGCAGTTGCATATGCCGCTGCAGTCTGGCTCCGACAAGGTCCTTAAGGACATGCGTCGTTCCTACCGCACCAAGAAGTTCCTGCGGATTTTGGACGAGGTACGGGACAAGATTCCGCACGCCGCAATCACGACCGATATCATCGTGGGCTTCCCGGGCGAGACCGAGGAAGACTTCCAAGACACCATGGAATTGGTGCGCCGCGCTCGCTTTGCCTCGGCCTTTACCTTCCAGTATTCGCCGCGCCCGGGAACCCCGGCTGCGGAAATGGAGGATCAGATTCCCAAGGAGGTCGTCCAGGATCGTTTCGAACGTCTCGTTGCCCTGCAAGATAGCATTCAGGCAGAGGAAAACAAGAAGCTCATCGGCACGGATGTGGAGCTTTTGGTGCAGGCCGAAGGTGGCCGCAAGAACGATGAAACCCACCGCATGACCGGCCGTGCGCGCGATGGCCGCCTGGTGCACTTTACCCCGGTTGATTCGGATGGCACGGATATTTCGGCGGAGATTCGCCCTGGCGATGTGGTGCATACCCAGGTCACCGGTGCGGGCTCCTTCTTCTTGCTTGCCGACGCCGCCGTGACCTCCCACACCCGTACCAAGGCCGGGGACATGTCTGCTGCCGGCGAAACGCCTACCACCGCACCCATCGGCGTCGGTCTGGGATTGCCGTCGATTGGCAAGCCCGCAGCGGCCGAATCTGGCGATTCCTGCGGTTGCTAGCAGGGGAGTAGGCTAGGGAGCCATGACTGAGGAACATTCGACCACCGCAGCCCATAATGCAGCTAACGCTGAGCGTAGAGCAGCACAAACAATGGACCTCGGCGGTCACAAGGTGACGCTGAGTATTGCAGTGGTGGTCTATATCCTCTACCTGATTTTGCCCTACGCCGGTCCGGCCCATGGTTGGGAGGCATTGACCTTCGGCACCACGTCAAGTGGCGTCAGGATTTCCATCATGGAAACCGTCTCCGCGTGGCTCGCGCTCATTGGGTTGGGCGTTCTTACTCCGGTGACGCTGTTTACCCGCCGCGCTACGCCGGGACTCATCGCGTGGATGTTGGTGACGGTGTCCTTCTTCGCTAACCTATGGGGCTTCTGGTTCCGTGGCTCTACTTCCGACGGGGCGTCGTTGGGAATGTGGGTAGGAATGCTGGCTACCTTCCTAGCATTTCTGGCCTATAGCATGGTGGCGCTGCGCCGCAGCCCAGAGCAGAAGGCTGCCGAAGCCCGCGTGCGCGCCACCGCCGGACAGCTCGATGAGGTGGGCGAATTCCAATCCAAAATTGACGCGGCACCGAGTCAGGAACCCCTTGTGGACAATCGCCGCAAGCAAGCCGCCGAACGCCACCGCGCCCAGCGCGGCGAGCAGTAGGCCTATCACCGCCACTAGTCCCGCAGCCGCAACTCCCACGCGGAAGAGCGGGAGAGTTCTCGGGCACCCAGGCTGCGGTAAATGGCATTCATGGCCGCGTCCTTGGCGGCAACGGAACAATAGCAGCGCCGTACCCGTGGCCAATAGCCTGCCACCTCATGCAGCGCTGTGAGCTTCGCTAGCTGCGCAAGTCCACGGCGGCGGTGCGGGCGATCGGTCACAGTCAGAGTCCACTCGCATACTTCAGGATTCGCGTCCTCGTGCCGGGCCATTTCGGTTAGTGCGAGAATGCTCCCGTCCTCGGCGGTGAGTGCGACAAGAAGTGTGTGCCCGCGACGAGAGCGCAGCCGGCTGTGCGCTTCGCGCAATCGAGCACGCGTCCACACGATGGGCTCCACCGTCAGATTCCCGGTCTCCGCGTCCTTGGACGCTAGGCTAAGCAGCCGCATGACCTCGTCGAGGTAGTCCTCAGGGATGTCGTAATCCGGCCAGACTCGGGCCGTGATTCCCGCTGGGAGCAGTGCTGCGACCGGGCTTTCGGGGATGTCCATCACCAGCTGGTGCTCCGCATGCCTTTGCGTAAATCCCAACTCGCGGTAGATGCTGCCCATAGCGTCGTAGTCTGGATCCGCGCCCGGCGGGTTCAATAATCCCACGTGCGCTACGGTGCGGCCGAGCTGCCGGGCCAGCTCCAGCGCCTTCGTACCCATCCACTCGGCAACCTTGCGCCCTTCCTCATCGAGCTGCTCGCCGGGCAGAGGCAGGTCGCACAGCACGCATTCAATTTCAGCGGCCTCGCGCTCCTCCAAAAGCGGCAGGCTAATGTGGATGAACCCAAGGTAATCCAGCTCCGGGCTCGGCTCCACCGAGGGGATGAGCGGCAGGCCAAGATCAGAAACCTCACCAAGGGTGGAGTCGCCGTCCACTACGGCAAAGAGATAGGTCTGTGATTCGCTAGAACCCTGCAGACGCTGGACCACACGGCCCGGCGACGTCGATGCCGCGGCATCGCCGCTGGCTTCTTGGGCCGCCAAGTTGGCCCAAAAGACGAAGCTGCGAATACAGTCCGCAGGTTCGCTGGGCCGGGCGTGAGCGGTAGGCGAGTGCGCCGGCCGCGGTGGCCGCGCAATGTGGACGAGGTGCACTACTTGTCATTGACGGCGTTAGCGGCGGCGTCGGCAAAAGCCTGCCACTGTTCAGCCTGCGCACGCAGATCAGCGGCCTTTTTCGCATTGCCCTTGGCCTCAGCTGCCTCGGCTTGGGAGTTAAACTCATCGACCTTGGCCTGGAACTGTGCCACGCGTGCTTGCGCCTCTGGGTCGGTGCGGCGCCACTCGGACTTTTCTGCCTCGGTGACGCGCTGCTCCAGCGCCTCAATCTTGGACTCGTACTCGCGCACCTGCTTGCGGGGAACGAAGCCAATTTCTTCCCACTTTTCCTGCAGCTCGCGCAGCTTGGCCTTCGCACCCTCGATGCCCTTGGACGGGTCGATCTGCTCGTCGTATTCCGCGATCAAGGCGTCCTTGGCCTTGGCATTTTCTGCAAACTCGCGGTCGCGCTCGTCATTGACGGCATTGCGGGCATTGAAGAACTTGTCCTGGGCGGCGCGGAAGC
This sequence comes from Corynebacterium sp. c3Ub_189, assembly GCF_039907195.1. Classification (NCBI taxonomy): domain Bacteria; kingdom Bacillati; phylum Actinomycetota; class Actinomycetes; order Mycobacteriales; family Corynebacteriaceae; genus Corynebacterium; species Corynebacterium sp. c3Ub_189. The sequence goes on from NZ_JASBOF010000001.1 coordinate 79,081, forward strand.
GGGCCCAGAGCTTATCGTCCACGTCGCGCGGGGCGCGGCCGGCAGCCTTCCACTCAGTCATCAAATCGCGGTAGGCGCGGGCGGTGGGTCCCCACTCGGTGGAATCCTGGATAGCCTCGGCGCGCTCGACCAGTTCTTCCTTCTTCTTGCGGGCAACCGCACGGGCGCGGTCCAGCTCGGCAAAGTGGGAGCCGCGACGGCGGTTGAAGGAGTCGCGGGCGCGGGAGTAGCGCTTCCACAGGGCATCATCGGTCTTGCGATCAATGCCCTTAATCTGCTTCCACTCTTCTAAGATGGCGCGGATGCGGTCACCGGCGGCCTTCCATTCGGTGGAATTTTCTGCGATGTCTTCTGCTTCCGCCGCCAGCTTCTCCTTGGCAGCAATAGCTTCCTCGCGGCGGCGTTCCTTATCGGCCTGCGCCTGCTCACCGGCTTCTACCGAGTGCTCAATGACGGCAACAAGGCGGCGGTCAAGTGCTGCGATATCACCGATGACCGCAGCGGTAGGCAGGGTGTCGCGCAATTGCGCTGCGGTCTTCTTGATGCCAGCGGCCTCGCTGGGGTTGGCGCGCAGGCGAGCCTCGAGCAATTCAATTTCGGTGGAGCGATCGTCGTAGCGCGCACCGTAGTGCTGTAGGCCCTCCTCTGGGGTACCGGCCTGCCATTCGCCAATCTTGCGTTCGCCCTCCGGAGCGGAGACGAAGACGGAACCATCCGCGTCGACGCGGCCCCATTTAGCCGGGTCGTTCTTGCTTGGTGCCTGCACGGGAACAGGCTTTGCGGTGGGACGAGGGCCCTTCTTGGGCATGGAACCTGGGGTAGGGATGGGAGACATGACAAGCCCTCCTATGCATAGATCGCCGCGCGTCACGGCTGCCGAATAAAATCACTGGATACATTACCGCGAATATCCCGCGCGTGCCCAGATTCTATTTAATTACCTCCACTTGGGTAGATAGTATGGAGGAATAATGTTCAATCTCATGGTAATGCCTGCGTCACCGGCGCTGGCCGTGGAGCTTTCCGCCAATGACGCTGCTTCCCGCGCCCTGCTTGCCGCTGCCCGTACGCTCGCAGTGGAGGCTGCAGCCGCTGGAATAGTGGAAGTAGATATCGTCGGCAGCCAGGATAAGCGCTGGTATACCGCCCATTCCGGAAGCTTACGGGCCTGGGGTGCGGCCACTGACCTGGGCGGCGGCAACTTCCTTCCGGAGATCATGGCTCGGTACGTGCTGCACAGCGTGCCGCAGCTTCACGCCCGCGCTAGCCGGGAGCACATTGGCCAGCCGGATCCGGCGGCGCTCACCATCGTCGTGGCAGATGGCAGCGCGGGCCTGACCGAGCGCGCCCCCTTGGCGCTCGTTCCCGGTGCCCAGGAAGCGCACGAGTGGTGCGAGGAGGTGCTCATGGGGGCGTCGGCAAGCAAGGCAGGCGAATGGCTGTCCCAGCGCGGTGTGGTAGAGCCCGCGCTGTGGGAGGAGTTAGCAGGACTACAACCAAAGAAGGCGCAATTGCTGGCCACCGACGCCACCCTGGGGGTTGGCCGCTACGTTGCAGGGTGGGAGGTCTAATGCGCCCGATTGCAGTGTTTGGACCCACCGCCTCCGGCAAATCTGCGCTGGGGTTGGCGCTGGCGCAGAAGCTGGGCGGCGAGGTGGTCAACGTCGATTCCATGCAGCTCTACCGCGGTATGGACATTGGCACCGCCAAGCTCACCCCGGCCGAGCGCGAGGGAATCCCGCACCACCAGCTCGATGTGTGGGACGTGACCGAGACCGCTTCTGTGGCGCGCTACCAGCGCGATGCCATCGCGGACGTGGAAGGCATCATGGCCCGCGGCAAGACGCCAATCCTAGTCGGCGGTTCCATGCTTTATGCCCAAGCGCTTGTCGACGACTGGCAGTTTCCACCCACCGACCCCGCCGTCCGCGCCAAGTATGAGGCCCGGCGCGTAGAAATCGGTACCGATGCCCTGCATGAGGAGCTGGCGCAGGTGGATCCGGCCGCGGCCGCCATCATTGAAGATAAGGACCCACGGCGCACCGTGCGTGCCTTGGAGGTCATCGAACTGACCGGTAAACCTTATAAGGCTAGTCAACCGCCGAAGGACGCCCCGCCGCGGTGGGGCACCCGTTTGCTCGGCCTGCGCACCACCGCAGACTGGCTTAATCCGCGCATCGAGCTGCGCACGCGCCTGATGTTTGAGCGCGGGCTCATCGAGGAAGTCGAGTGCCTCCAAGCCCAAGGCTTGGTTGCCGATTCCACGGCCGGGCGCGCCATTGGCTATGCGCAGGTATTCCAAGCCCAGCGTGGCGAACTTACGTGGGATGAGGCCGTCGAGCGCACTATTACCGGGACACGGCGCTACGTGCGCCGCCAACGCTCGTGGTTCAACCGCGATAAGCGCATCATGTGGTTGGATGCCGCGGGCGATACGACCGCCCAGGCGCTGCGCGCGCTAGGGTAGGGAGCATGAAATTTGCCAAGGGTCATGGAACTGAGAACGACTTCGTCATCGTCGAAGACCACGCGGCCACCACGCCGCTTGCCCCCGAGCGCGTAGCGGCGCTGTGCGATCGCCGCGCCGGTATCGGCGGCGACGGATTGCTGCGCGTCGTGCGCGCCGAGGCCTTGCTCGCGGCCGGGGAAATCGAGTCGCTGCCCGAGGGCATCGCGCCCACTGACTGGTTCATGGATTATCGCAACGCTGACGGTTCCGTGGCCGAAATGTGCGGAAACGGCACCCGCGTTTTCGCCCACTGGCTGCGCTCGCGCGGCCTCGTGGAAGAAGGCGAGTTCACCATCGGTACCCGCGCCGGCGCCAAGCGCGTGACGGTGCACTCGTGCGATGAGCACGCGGCAGAGGTGACCGTGGAGATGGGACCGGCCGACGTAACGGGTGTATCCACCGCGTCTATGGCCGGGGAGAGCTACGCCGGTCTAGGCGTTGACATGGGCAACCCCCACCTCGCGGCCGTGGTGCCGGGGCTGGACGCCGAGGGCCTTGCAGCCAAGACATTCGAGCAGCCCATCATTGATGATTCTTTCTTCCCCGCCGGCGTGAATGTTGAGGTCGTGACCCCGCTGCGTGATGGCCACGTGCACATGCGCGTCTTTGAGCGCGGGGTAGGAGAGACCCGCTCCTGCGGCACGGGCACCGTGGCGGCCGCGACCGCTGCGCTTGCCGACGCCGCCGTTGACCACACCACCACCCCTCACGGTACCGTGCACGTACACGTCCCCGGCGGGGAAGTGACAGTGGACATCTACGAGGGCGGTTCGCGCCTGACCGGCCCGTCCGCGATCGTCGCCACCGGCGAGACCTCCCTTTAGACCGCGTCGGGCCCGACGCGCGCGGTGCGCGGTACACGGTGAGTGCTTAGGCGCTGCGTCCTTCGCCTTCCTCTTCCTCGAATGCTTGCTCTTCGAGGGCTTGGCGGCGCAGGGCGCGATTTTTTACTTCGTTCTTTTCATACTTCGGCCCGAGCGCAAAAGCGGCGCGGCGGGCCGATAGCCATGTTTCCTTGAGCTCGCGAGCCCGTCCATCGGTCACCTTGAGCAAGGACTCCAGCTCGTTGGTGCTGACCTCTTCCGAGTTGACGCGTAGGTTCAGCCGGCGCAGGAACCGTCGGGAGCCCGAAATCTCATAGTGGAAGGCTTCGATGGTGGGGTCGGAGCAATCCAGATCTAAAAGCGCCGGCCGGTAAAGCGTGCGGTCCGCGATCTTTTCGGCCGCCTCGGAGGACCGGAAGTCTTCGTATTCGGCCAAGACGTCCTGAATATCTTCGGCAGAGAGCCGAATAGAGCTGCGCAGCGCCGCCTGCTCCGAGGCATCCGGCCGTGCGTGGAGCATGAGCAGTGCTGCCGCGATGAGTAGTGCCGCGATGAAAACCCCGGGGAGTTTTAGGGTTGCCACAACCGCCACTGATCCGACCAGGATCAGCGCGAGAACCAATACACGCCGGTTCCTCGCATTTTCCGGGAAAGGCATCCACACAGCTATTCCACCAAGCCTTTGCGTCAGTTCTTAGTGGCCGCCGCAGCCACAGCCTCCGGAACCACAACCGCAGCCAGCGCCGTCGCCGCAGCCACCGCTGGGCATTTCAATAGAAGCCGTCAGCAGGGCGGTGCCGGCCACGATAGAGTCCTTGGCGGGCAGCTCATCTCTGCCTGCAGGCAGGCAGAGATCGAAGGGGAAGAGGCCATCCATGACGAGGTGGGCGAATTTCTCGCCGGTGAGCTCATTGGTACGCCACTCGGATTCCATGACGCGCGCCGCAAAGGTAGCAGCCGGGGTAGGAACCTCCGCGCCAGACCCGGAGGAAATTACCTTCGCCCCCGCGGACTCAAAGAGCGCCGGGAATTCGCCCTCGGCCGCCTCATAGGCATCGGCAGACTCGTAGGTGCGGACATCAAGGCCCATGGCGGTGAGGGAGATTTGCTGCCACTGTTGCAAGGGTTCGTCGGCAAGCAAAGGCCCCTGCGCCAAGTTTGCGGTGGCCTGGGCGATGGTGGTGCCGAAAGGATCGATAATCTCCAGCAGGGCGAGGACATCGTTGACCATCTCCACGTGGGCGAACCCCTGCGTAACGGCATTGAAGCCAATGAAAGTAGCAAAAGGTTCCACCGCGAGGATATTGAGCTGCGCGCCCGATGGATCGGTGAACTGAATCAGCTGACCACCGCGTACCTCGCCGGTAACGGCCAAGCGATCGCTAGCGATAGCGGCCTCGACGGCATCCTGCCATCGTTCGAAATTGAGGCCAATCGCCTGCATCTCGGTATTCTGCTTCACCCCAGTGTCCTTAACGTTCATGCCCGCCATTGTATCGCCTTGCGCAGCCAGCTAAGAATCCGCAATTCCCGCTTTCGGCCGCAACATGCCAAAATGAAAGGTAGTATGACCGAATTTTCCCAGCACAATAACGACGATCTCCTCGCCCGTGCGTTCCGCGATAACGAGGCCCCTACCGCACCACAGGCGACGCCCACCACCGGTGACCTTGACCTGGCAGAGCGCAACGCCTTCCGCCGCGTTACCCGTGAGACCACCATCCGCGCCGAAGACACCACCGATGGCTATGAGGTGGAGTATCGAAAGCTGCGCCTCGAGCGCGTCATCCTGGTTGGCGTGTGGACCGAAGGCACCGTGGCCGAAGTCGAAGCCACCATGGACGAGCTCGCGGCGCTGACCGAGACCGCCGGCGCCGAAGTAGTGGAGATGATCTACCAAAAGCGCGATAAGCCGGATTCCGGCACCTTCATCGGCTCCGGCAAGGTCAAGGAATTGCGCGACATCGTCGAGGCCACCGGCGCCGATACCGTGGTATGCGATGGCGAGCTCAATCCTGGCCAGCTCACCGCTCTCGAGCGCGCGCTTAACACCAAGGTCATTGACCGCACGATGCTCATCCTTGACATCTTTGCCCAGCACGCCAAGTCCAAAGAGGGCAAGGCGCAGGTCTCCTTGGCACAGCTGGAATACCTCTACACCCATACCCGTGGTTGGGGCGGCAACCTTTCGCGCCAGGCGGGCGGCCGCGCCGGCTCCAACGGTGGCGTTGGCCTGCGCGGTCCCGGTGAGACCAAGATTGAGACGGACCGCCGCCGCATCCGCACGGAGATGGCCCGGCTGCGCAAGGAGCTGCGCGCTATGAAGACCGCCCGTGAGGTCAAGCGTTCCAAGCGTCAGCGCTCGACTATCGCGCAAATAGCCATTGCCGGCTACACCAACGCCGGAAAGTCCTCGCTCATCAACGCCATGACCGGCGCCGGCGTGCTGGTGGAGGACGCACTCTTTGCCACGTTGGACCCCACCACTCGCCGTGCCACGCTTGCCGACGGCCGCCAGGTCGTCTTCACCGATACCGTCGGCTTTGTCCGACACCTGCCCACGCAGCTGGTCGAAGCCTTCAAATCCACCCTGGAAGAGGTGCTGGCCGCCGATATCATGTTGCACGTGGTCGATGGCTCTGACCCATTCCCGCTCAAGCAGATTGAGGCCGTCAACCAGGTCATCTATGACATTGTCGCGGAAACTGGGGAGCAGGCCCCGCCCGAGATCATCGTGATCAATAAGATCGACCAGGCCGACCCGCTAGTGCTCGCCGAGCTGCGTCACGTACTCGACCACGAGGACGTCGTCTGCGTATCCGCGCGCACGGGCGAGGGAATCGACGAGCTTACCGCGCGCGTGGAGCTTTTCCTCAACTCCCGCGATAGCCACGTCAAGCTGCAGGTTCCCTTCACCCGCGGCGATGTGGTGGCCCGCGTACACGCCGAGGGCACGGTGCGCCACGAGGAGTACACGGCCGATGGCACGCTTGTCGACGTCCGCCTTCCCGCACCCACCGCCCGCGAACTTGCCGAATTCATCGTGGAGGAAGTTTCCTAAAACCAGCCTGGGTGATCCATAATTAAGGCTCGTGAGCTTAAAAGGTTGGACCGTCCACGGAGACGGTAAAAGGATTGCACCGGGCGCGGTCGTAGCGCCGGAAGAACGACTCAGCTGGGGCCGAACCATCGGCATCGGAATGCAGCACGTGGTGGCCATGTTCGGCGCTACGCTGTTGGTTCCTACCCTGACCGGATTCCCCGTCAATACGACGCTGCTCTTTTCCGGCCTCGGCACCATTTTGTTCCTGCTTATCACGCGCAACCGGTTGCCGTCCTACCTCGGCTCCTCGTTCGCGTTCATCGCGCCGCTTTCGGCGTCGCAGCAGTACGGAATCGCCGCGCAGGCGGGCTCCATTTTGGTCACCGGCCTCGTCTTGGCTGCGGTGGGTGTGGCAGTCAAAATCGCCGGCCGCCGCGTGCTTGATGCCGTCATGCCGCCGGCCGTCACCGGTGCAATCGTGGCCCTCATCGGCCTGAACCTAGCGCCGAATGCGGCCGAGAACTTCGCCTCCCAACCGCTCGTGGCCGCGGTGACGCTGCTCGTCATCCTGCTGACCACCGTCGCCGGCCGCGGTATGGTCTCGCGCCTGTCCATCCTGCTCGGCGTGGTCGTCGGCTGGGTCTTCGCTGCGCTGACCGGCAACCTCGGCGATGACGCCGTCGCGGCCATCGATGCCGCCCCGTGGGTAGGCCTGCCGGAATTCCACGCGCCTTCTTTCAACGTCTCCGCCATTGCCGTGGCGCTTCCCGTGCTGGTGGTACTCATCGCGGAAAACGTCGGCCACGTCAAGGCCGTCTCCGAGATGACCAAGCGCGATATCGATGACCTGGCCGGTGACGCGCTGATCGCCGATGGCCTTGCGTCCACCCTTGCTGGCGGCTTCGGCGGCTCCGGTACCACGACCTACGCCGAGAATATCGGCGTGATGGCCGCAACCCGTGTATATTCCACCGCCGCCTACTGGGTGGCGGCCTTTACCGCCATCCTTTTGGCCTTCGTGCCGAAGTTTGGTGCGCTGATTTTCACCATCCCGACCGGCGTTCTGGGCGGCGCCTGTATCGTGCTGTATGGACTCATCGGCATGCTGGGTGTGCGCATCTGGATGGATAATAAGGTTAATTTCAATAACCCGGTCAACCTGACTGCGGCCGCGGTGGCGCTTATCGCGGGCATCGGCAACCTGACCCTCACCGTGGGTGGGGTTTCCCTCGAGGGCATTGCGTGGGGCTCCGTAGGCATCATCGTGGCCTATCCGATTATGAAAAAGCTTTACGATTCCGTCGGCGAGGGGCACGGCGCCAAGTACTAATTTTCCACCTGTGGATAACTGCCCGTCGCGCGCCCGCGGCGGGCAGCGTTGTTGACGGAGCAACGCGGGTTATCCACAGCGCGCCGGTATGCGGCTCGCTTAGGCGTGCGGGGTCTATTTAACTTAGCAGCATGACCGCATTGGATGCATATCTAAACGCAGTGAACGCCGGCATGGACATTGTCGCCGCCGTTCAAGGGCTTAGCGATCGCGAGCTCATCGCGCGGGGTGCCTCTGACATAGCCGCGCGCGACCTGCTGCGTCTATGCGATACCTACTTCGGCCGGTGCGGCTTTGCTGCCAAACAGCGAGCGGCGCGGCAGACTAGGCATTCCCTTGACGTGCTATTGCTGATTGAAAAATACGCCTTGCGCTTGCCGACGCAGCGCGACGCCTGGACCCTACGCACCGAGCTGTGTGCCTTTCGCGGCAGCGCCACCGCCTTGGAAAAGCGTGCCCGCGCTTTGGTACGCGAACTGCGACCTCGCCGCGCGCCCGAAAAGGGAGTGCGCCTTACCCGCCGCTCCGGCGGTCCGTGGTCACTGACTATTACCGGGGATTCAGCCGATGTGGCGGATATGCACGCTGCATTGGATGCCAATAAGCCCCTGGAATCTGCCAAAGACCTCTTCTTTGGCAAGGCGAATGCGACGCGGGCGACGGTGACGACTCAGGTGGTTCTCACCCTCGACGAGCTCGACCGCGTAGTAGACGGAGGCGGCGAGGAAATCACCCTCCAACTCACCAACGGCGCTCGAATCACCGGAGCGGAGCTTGTCGCGCGGACACTGAGCGACCACGGCTATGTCACGCTCGTCCATCCCCACGAGGGGCCGGTCAACCTCTACCGGACCTCGCGCGTGGCTAACGACAAGCAGCGGCTCATGGCGGCTGCGGTCAACCCGGTATGCCCGTGGGAGAGCTGTAACTATCCCGCCGACAAGTGCCAGATTCACCACCTCAAAGCCTGGAAGCATGGCGGCGAGACCAACGCTGCGAACCTTGCAACATGCTGTCCCTATCACAACGGCGTCAATGACGATGACCCCAACGCCCCGCCGCGCCGTGGCCGGCTAGCCCGCGTGCGCGGGCAGGTGACGTGGGTGCCACCGTGGGGATAGGTGGCGTCGGCAAGCGAAAAGCTCCCCACCGCAAGGGTGGGGAGCCTAGAGCCGAACCGTTTTAGGGCTTAGGAAGCGTCCAGGTCCTTCTCGATGAGAGCAGCAATCTTTTCCACTGCTTCTTCGTTTTCGGAGGTAACGGTAACCTCATCGCCCTGTTCTGCGCCAAGAGCCATGATCATCAGGGAAGAGGCCGCATCGGTCTCATCCTCATCATCATCGCCGACCAGGTTGAGGAAGATATCCTCATCGAACTCGCCGGCAGCGTCCGCGATAATAGATGCAGGACGTGCGTGCAGGCCTACAGAGGAGCCAACCTTTACAGTCTTGGAAGCCATGGAAAATATCCTTTCTTACGGGGATTTTTACAATCCAGTGTACGAGTGTTTGGTTTATACTGCCACGTTCTGGGCGGCTTCTTCGACGGCCTTATTAGGCCAGAACTGCTTCATCGCCAGCACCGCCGCAGTGGAGACAACCACGCCGGCCGCGATGGCCACGAGGTAGCCCCAGAACGGGTCGATGGCGAAGAAGACGAACACGCCGCCGTGCGGGGCACGGGAACCGACCGACAGGGCCATCGAAATCGCGCCCGTCACCGCGCCGCCGGCCATCATCGAAGGGATGACGCGGAACGGATCGGCCGCCGCAAACGGGATGGCACCCTCCGAGACGAAGGACAGACCCAGCAGCCAGGCGGACTTGCCGTTCTCCTGCTCGGCCGGTGTAAACAGCGACTTGCGGATAAACGTAGCCAGCGACAGCGCAATTGGTGCGACCATGCCGGACGCCATGACGGCGGCCATGATCTGCATGGAGGATTCGTCGCCGGTAGACAGTCCGGCCGTGGCGAAGAGGTAGGCCGCCTTATTAACTGGGCCGCCCAAGTCGAAGCACATCATCAGGCCGAGAATGATACCCAGCAATACAGCCGAAGAACCGGACATGGACGATAGCCAATTTTGCAGGCCTTCCATGAGGTTTGCCAGCGGTATGCCGAGTGCCAGGTACATGGCGAGACCGACAACCAACGATGTCAGCAGCGGAATAATGACAACCGGCATGAGCGAGCCTAGCCAACGCGGTACCTTCCAGTTGCCAATCCACATCGCGATGAAGCCTGCCAGCAGGCCAGTAACTAGGCCGCCGATGAATCCAGCGCCCAAGGTAACTGCGATCGCTCCGCCTGCGAAGCCCGGAGCAATGCCCGGACGGCCAGCCAGCGCAAAGGCGATGTAGCCCGACAGCGCAGCGACGATGAAGCCCATTGCCGCTTGGCCTACGGCGAAGAGAACAGCGCCGAGATAGAGCAAGAACCCGGAGCGCTCGAAGTGCATGAGTTCGCCGTCAACGGTCACGTCATGGCCGGGGAGGTTGCCGAGCGAAAACTCCGTCGATAGTGTCTGCCAACCATTTGCCATATCGGCGCCACCGAAAAGGAAGCCGAGGGCGAGCAGCAGACCACCGGCCGCAACGAACGGGACCATATAAGACACGCCGGTCATAATGGCTTGCTGGATGCGCTTGCCCCAACCAAGAGACTTGTCTTCTTCTTCCGCATCGGCGCGGGTAGCAGTGCCGGAGACCTTGTGCGCGTGGGGGTTGTGCGCGGCTGCGATCGCCTCGTCGAGCATCGTGCCAGGTTCATTGATGGCGCGTTTGACTCCAGACTCGATAACCGGCTTGCCGGCGAAGCGTTCGCGGTCGCGCACGCCGACGTCCGTGGCGAAGATGACCGCATCGGCCGCGTCGATCGTGGATTGGGAGACAGACTCATTATTAGACGAGCCCTGCGTCTCAACAGTCAGAGATACGTCATCACGCTCGGCCGCGGTTTGGGTGAGGGCGTCGGCCGCCATGTAGGTGTGGGCGATGCCGGTGGGGCAGGCAGTGATGGCCACGATGCGGGTGACATCGGCCGAAGGTTCTGCGTTGGTAGGGGGTGCGGCCGAGGGCGCGGCGGCGGAGGGGCCGGCGGCACCGGCATCGGTACCGGTTGCGGCAGTGCCGGCAGCAGCGCCTTGGGCGGCCGGTTCCTCGGCTGGCTTCTTCTTCGGCTTTTCGGCATTGACTACGTCCAGTACAAGCCGAACGATTTCTTCCTTGGTGGGCGCGTTGCGCAGAGACTCGAGAAAGTCCTTGCGCACTAGAGCGCGGGCCAACTTGGACAAAATCTTCAAGTGGGCTTTGCCGCCGCCGGCCGGAGCAGCGATGAGGAAGACCAGCTGGGCGTCACCGTCAGGGCCGGAGAAATCCACGCCACGGCTCAGGCGGGCGAATGCGAGGGTGGGTTCGGTCACTGCCTCGGAGCGGCAGTGCGGAATGGCGACTCCGCCAGGGACGCCGGTACCGGCCTTGGCCTCGCGGTCGATGGCGGGCTGGGCCAAGCCGGCGATGTCGGTGGCTCGGCCGGTGTCATGGACTAGCGTGGCCAGGTTGGTAATAACGGAGTCAACGCTGTCGCCGAAGTCGGCGTCGAGCGCGACTAGGTCGGTAGTGATGAGGTCGGAAGCCATGATTAGGCACTCCTTAGGCTAGCGATTGTACGGGGGTATGTGCGATATCGAGTTCTTCTGGGCGAGGGAATTGGGTGCCTTGTTTGGATGCAGCCGCAGTTCCGTAGGCCACCGACTGCGCAAGGCTATCGGCCGGCGACTTACCGGCGGTGCGGCCGAGGAGGTATCCGGCGAGCGCGGCGTCACCGGCGCCTACGGTGGATTTCACCGTTGCTGGCGGGGGAGTTGCAGCCCAAGCGCCGTCCGCGGTAACCAGCACCGCGCCGGCACCGCCAAGGGTGACGAGTACTTCTGCGATGCCCTGCTTGACGACGTCTCGGGCCGCCCGCACAATCCCCGCGTACTCGCCGCGTGCGGCCTGGTCTTCCAATTCGCGGCCGTCGGTTCCGGTGAGCTGGCCGAGCTCTAGGCCGTTCGGCTTAATGAGATCCGGCGCAGCAGAATTGAGGTTTTCGCCAATGGCCTGCATTGGGGCGTCAGACGTATCGACGGCAATGCGAGCCTGTGGTGCGGCTGCTCGGACTGCGGAGATGAGGTCGCAATACCAATCGGTGTTGACGCCACGCGGCAGGGAGCCGGCTAGAACCACCCAGTCGGAGGCAAGGGCGCGGGCGGTGAGTTCGGAGGTAATGGCGTGGGAGTCGGCGTCGGAAAGCGCAGGGCCTGGACCGTTGACCTTGGTGGTGGTGCCATCAGGCTCGGTGATGGTGGTATTGACGCGAACTGTGCCGTCCATGGGGATAGCAGAGGAAGGCAGTCCAGCCGAGTGGATGAGATTCAGGAAGGAATCGGAGTCGTGGGCCGGGAAAAGAGCCAAGGATTGCTCGCCGGCCAAGTGCACGGTATGGGTGACGTTTACACCCTTGCCGCCAGCAACCTGTGTGACCTCGCTGGCGCGGTGGACATCACCGGAGGTCAATGGATCACTGAGCACAAGGGTGGCGTCGATACTGGGATTGGGGGTCAGCGTGAGAATCAAGTCGTCCCTTTCGCAGGTTGTATATTGGGGGCCGAACGCCGTTGGAGAGAACCGTACGGGCATGGCCCGCCCTTAATGTTGATTCTTGTCCGATTGTGCCCGAAAGTCAACAGAATTCCTGTGGTATACATTGCTTTTCTATCCGATTTGTGGTGTTCTGGAAGTTAATAAACCGCTATCTTCGAAGGAAGTACGCTCATGGAAAACGCGTCTGAGTCCACAATCAAAGGAACCGGTGTCGTTGCCGGAGTCGCCTACGCCGAAGCCGTGTGGGTCCGCCCTCGCCCCGCCCTGCCTACCGAGGGAAGCATCGACCCAGAGCAAGCGAGTGATGTTGAATACGACCGCTTCCTTGCGGCCGTAGATACTGTCGCTGGCCGTTTGGAGCAGCGAGCTGCTGCCGCAGAAGGCCAGGCTGCGGAAGTTCTGACCGCAACGGCCGGCATGGTCAAGGACCGTGGCTGGCACAAAGCCGTGCGCAAAAACATCCGCACCGGCCAGGATGCGGAGTTCGCTACTGTCGGCGCCACCGATAAGTTTGTCACCATGTTCGAGGCCGCCGGCGGCGTGATGGCCGAGCGCACCACTGACTTAAAGGACGTGCGCGACCGCGTAATCGCAGAGCTGCGCGGCGAGGACGAGCCGGGGCTGCCGCTCGTAGACGGCGAGGCCGTGCTCTTCGCGGATGACTTGGCCCCGGCCGATACCGCGACGCTGGATACCAAGCACATCAAGGCCCTTGTCACCGAGCTGGGGGGACCTACCAGCCACACGGCTATTATCGCCCGCCAGCTGGATATTCCATGCATCGTTGCTGTGGGCACCGCGCTTAGCGATATTGAAAGCGGCACGCTGGTATTCGTCGATGGTGCAGTGGGTGCCGTCACTCTTGGGGCCGACGAAGAGGCTTCTACAAAGGCCGTGGCCGAATATCGCGAGCGTGCAGCACGCGTTGCCCAGTGGCGCGGCCCGGCTGAAACCAAGGATGGCCACCGCGTGCAGCTGCTTGCCAACGTCGCTGATGGCAACGCCGCCCGCATTGCTTCGGATTCCCAGGCAGAGGGCATTGGTCTCTACCGCACGGAGCTGTCCTTCCTCTCTGCTAGTGAAGAACCGAGCGTGGACGAGCAGGCAAAGATTTACGGCAAGGTTTTTAATGCCTTTCCTGAGTCAAAGGTTGTCGTGCGTACGCTGGATGCCGGATCCGATAAGCCTATCTCTTATGCCACGCTAAGCTCCGAGGAAAACCCAGCATTGGGTGTTCGTGGCCTGCGTATTGCACGCGATAATGAGGCTTTGCTGACCCGCCAGCTGGATGCGATTGCGCAGGCGGCTGCGGCTCGCGATGACAAAGCATCGACTTGGGTGATGGCTCCTATGGTTGCCACCTCTACCGAGGCCCAGTGGTTTGCTAGCCTGTGCCGCGAGCGCGGCCTGACTGCTGGCGCCATGATTGAGGTTCCGGCCGCAGCGCTTATGGCGGATAAAATCATGCCGCACCTTGATTTCGTGTCCATCGGCACCAATGACCTGACTCAGTACACGATGGCTGCGGACCGCTTGTCTCCACAGCTGGCCTACCTGACCGACCCGTGGCAGCCGGCTGTCCTGCGACTCATTCAGCACACTTGCATCGTGGGCCAAGCTAATAACGTTGCGGTTGGCGTCTGCGGTGAGGCGGCAGCCGACCCGATGTTGGCCTGCGTGCTTACCGGCTTGGGCGTAAATTCGCTATCCGCAGCGTCGACGGCGGTAGCAGGCGTCGGCGCGCAGCTGGCAGAAGTTACCTTGGAACAGTGTCAGCAGCTTGCCGAGGTGGCACTGGATGCGGAAAGCCCTGACGCTGCCCGTACCGCAGTGGTCGAACGCATGGAGTCCTTCGCCTAAATTGGGCGAAGGATCGGGGGATTATTCGCTGGCGAGCACGACCTCAATTTCGCGCTCGCGCAACGCTTCCACGAAGGAATCGGGGGCAGCAGCGTCAGTAATGACGACGTCGATATCGGCGGCAGAGGCGAAACTTACAAGGTAGTCATTGCCCAGCTTGCTGGAGTCACACATGACCACTACCTTGTGGGCATTGGTGACGAAGGCGGATTTGATGGCTGCCTCTTGGGAGTCGGCCGTCGACAAGCCATGGTCTAGGGTGAGGGCATTGGTGCCGATAAAGGCGACGTCGGCACGCATCAAAGCTAGGGTGCGCAGTGCGGTATCGCCAACGACGGCCTGGGTAATCGCGCGGACCGTACCGCCAAGTAGCTGGACGTCAGGCACGCCATTGCCCGCTAGCGACAGGGCAATAGGCAAGCTATTGGAGACAATATTGAACTGCGCCTGCGGGTATTGCTGTCCAATGAGCTCCGCGAACGCATTGATGGTGGTGCCTGCGTCCAAGAAAATACTGCCGCCGCCGTGGGGGAGAAAATCAAGGGCCGCGCGGGCGATAGCCGCTTTTGCGCCGGAGGCGGACCTCTGGCGGGTATCCAGGGTAAGCTCCGCGGTCTGGAAGGTTTGGGAGGCTACTGCGCCGCCATGCACGCGATGGACGACACCCTCACGGTCAAGCACCGCAAGGTCGCGGCGAATGGTCTCGGCCGTAACTTCGAAGCGTTCTGAGAGCTCAGTGACGTTGACGCGGCCTTCAACGGCGGTGAGGGAAGCAATTTGGCGACGCCGCTCTTCTGCGTACATGATTCCTCCTTGAATCTAGAGACATCGCGTCATGGCGCGGGGGTAAAAATTGCCATTTTATGCGGAAGTGAAAATCCGGCGATGTTGTTTTGCTTAGTCTATTGTCTCAAAAATCGGGAACAAACGGACTAAAGCAAAAACTTGCACAGCTGCATTTTAGAGCCGGTACCTTGAAATGCCTGGTTATCAGGAAAAGTGGGAAATTGGGATTTTCGTCTCTTTTGGTGTCCGGGTCCGAAATAGAGCCAAAATGGGGGTGGCAGGATACGGGCTGCGTCAACGAAGGGTGTACATAGATAGACCCCGCGGGGGCTACGCTCGGCCCTTGCGGGGTAATGGAATCTGCGTCAGGTGAGTGGTTAAAGCTTACGGAATACCGATACAACCTTGCCCATGATTTCCGCATCATCGCCGTTGATGGGAGCGTAGGCATCATTGTGGGGAAGCAGCCACACGCCGGAGGAATCACGGTGGAACTCCTTGACGGTAGCTTCAGAACCTTCGAGCAGGGCGGCGACGAACTCGCCCTCCTCTGCAACTGACTGGGAACGAATGATTACCCAGTCGCCGTCAAGGATGCCGGCATCCTGCATCGAGTCGCCGACTACTTGCAGCATATAAAGGTCGCCGCTACCGACCACCTCGTCAGGCATGGGGAAGTATGTGTCCACGTTTTCCTCTGCGGTAATGGGTGCTCCCGCAGCGATACGGCCGACCACAGGAATATAGGAAACGGCACCTGCATCCTCGGGAACTTGCTGCTCAGACTTGGCCGGCTTGCGGCCCGGCTTTTTGGCGCCTTCATCCGTATTAAGGTGACGAACATCTACAGCACGCGGCTTATTAGGGTCCCGGCGCAAAAATCCCTTCTCTTCCAATTGTTTTAGCTGGTAGGCAACCGATGATGTGGACTGCAGGCCTGCTGCGTCACCAATTTCGCGAATGCTTGGTGGGTAGCCACGCAACATAACGGCGTCACTAATGACGTTGAGAATGCGTCGCTGGCGGTCGGATAGGGAAGCGTAGTCGGTCTTCTCGGTAGTCTTCTTTGGCTTGCGGCCCATTGCTGGCTCCTCGGAGGGGGTCGGGTGGATTTATCGGTGGTCTGTTAGCTGGCGGCGCTGAAAAGTTGCCACACGTCATTTGTAGCACGAAAAGTACAGATGTTCGAGATTTGCGCGTTGGGGTGGACAAGTATTCGAAGCGATGCTATAAATCGAACGTACCAACTAAATCGAACATTATGGCGACTGGCTGTCATGACGTGTCGCATGAGACGCCTACGGTGGGTTCAGTCGTCGAAAGGAAAGTCATGTCTCTGTTGATCAATTCTCGCAATAACCTGGTAACTCGCAATGCTACTGAACCTGTAGTGGTGCCTTCTGCATCCGTGTGGGATGTGGAGCGTGGTTACGGTTCTGTGGTCCGCGGTACCGCAAACTCTCGGTATGTTCGAACTCTACGTGTGGAAGATTGCACGACCTATCGTTCGAACCGTACGTCGCCCGGAGGCTCTGGGGATAGATCGAATAGGGGCCGAAACAGCGTGGGTGAGTCGAACACAGGTAACTACGCATTGGGCGCAGTGTTTGGTGTAGCGGTCTTTGTGGGCACTTTGTTAGGTGGACTAGCTGGCGCTGAAGGAAGCAGTACACCGCAACCGCCAGCTTCTAATGTGCAACAAGTAGAGGCTGCAGTACCACGATAGGGGGAATGGTGGGGCGAAGGTCGGTGGTCGCACGAAATCGAAGGTGAGTAAACTACTGGCGTAACAACGTCAGTGAAAGGACCACCGTGTATTGCCCTTTTTGTCACAATGAGCAATCCCGCGTCATCGACTCGCGTGTGGTCGATGCTGGAGCGTCGATTCGTCGCCGGCGCGAGTGTGCTTCGTGCAAGGGCCGCTTTACCACGGTTGAGAAGGCCGTGCTGCTTGTGGTGAAGAGAAACGGTCTGGCCGAGCCTTTCAGTAGAGATAAATTGATTCGCGGTGTGCGCCGTGCCTGCCAGGGGCGAGATGTCAGCGACGATGCCCTGAAGAAGCTGGCGCAAGAAGTGGAGGAGACCGTGCGCAGTCATGGCTCCTCGCAGGTCAACGCGAACGAGATTGGCTTGGCCATCCTAGAACCACTGCGGGACCTTGATGAAGTGGCCTATCTGCGCTTCGCCTCTGTATATAAATCCTTTGAAAGCGCAGATGACTTTGAATCCGAGATTCGCCTGATGCGAAGGCGAGATCGCGAGGACTTTTAGCGCAGTTTGTCCACCGCCTTTTGGATACGGCGGAGTGAAACGGCATGGGCTGTGCCAAGGCGCTGAGCGAAAAGAGAAACTCGAAGTTCTTCAATCATCCAGCGTACGTCCTTGACCTCGCGCGTCTTTTCGCGGCCTGCCGGGAGGTTGCGAAGGCGGTTAGATAGGTAAGCCTTGGCGTTGTCTACCTCGGCTTGGCGGTCCGCATCGCGGTCCGGGTCAAGGTTCATGTCCTCTAGACGAATTCGCATGGCTTGGATATATCGTGGTAGATGACGCAGATGGGACATTCCATGGACAGTGATGGCGTTTTGGGGTAGGAGGAAGTCCAATTGTGCGCGCATGTCATCTATTGCTGGGCCGTCCCAATGAGCGAGCTCCGCTCGCAGGTTGGAGTACTCGGCGAGTCCCGGTGCAATAGCTACCACTGCCTGGCGTACGCGTCCTGGGACCTGGGGTTTGACGGTGTCTTTAAGCTTCTGGAACGCCGCGGGGGTGCGGACGGGTCCGCCGGCTTCGAGCATCAGGTCGCGGATCGCGGCGACGCGGGCGTCATTGACAAGGCCGTCGGCGCCGCCGTGCGGATAGGAATCGACGGCGACGCGCTGTTGCAATGGTAGGCCCTTGACCATTTGTGAGGCGTTGACGGATATCTCACGCATGAGGAGCGTAAGAGTGGTCGTGACCATGGCGGCATCTGCGGCGGCCTTGGTGGGATGGACCTTGAGTTCGACGCCGTCCTTGGTAGCGACCAGGGCAGGGTAGGCGGTGACTTCGTGGCCGTCCACGGTGGTCTTGACCGTGTCATCGATGGTGCCGAGGGTGTCGTCGGTCCATTCGCTGACGGCGGTGGACTCGGAGGTGCGCGAGACGCGGGACACGGAGGACTTGATATGCCCGGCCTGACGTCGGACGAGTGCCGCGAGGTCGCGGTCGGAGTCGACGATCTTGCCGCGCTTATCAATGGCCCCGTAGTTCATCCGCAGGTGGGCGGGTAGCTTGCTGGCCTGGAAGTCGGTGGCGTTGATTCCTTGACCGCCGAGTTCGCGGAGGACGTCGGCAAGCTGCTGGGTGATGGGGCCTTCATAAGGGATGAGGCGATCGATGGCGCGCTCGGCAAATTCGGGCGCGGGTACGACGGTGCGGCGCAGGGCCTTGGGCAGGCTGCGGATGAGCTCGGTGACGAGCTCAAGGCGAAGACCTGGAACAAGCCAATCGAATCCTTCGGTATCCAAGCCGGCGAGCATAGGAATGGGAACCATTACGGTGACGCCGTCGAGAGGATCGCCGGGCTCGAACTTGTAGGTCAGTTCGTAATCGATAGAGCCCTTGTGCCAGTGGTCGGGGAAGGATTCCTCGGTGACCTCGTGGGAGTCATCGATGAGCTTAGCGGGATCGAAATTCAGCAGATCCGGGGTGCGGCGGCGCTCCTTTTTCCACCATGAGTCGAAGTGGCGGCCGGTGGTTACCTTTGCCGGAATGCGCTGGTCGTAGAAGTCAAAGAGTGTATCTTCGTCCACGATGAGGCCGCGGCGGCGGGCCTTTTCTTCGTATGCGGCGGCGTCGTCAAGCGCTTGGGCGTTGGCCTTGAAGAAGGCGTGGTGGGTGTTCCAGTCGCCGGCGATAAGGGCGTTGCGGATGAACATATCGCGGGCAGCGGCGGAATCGACGCGGTGGTAGGGCACGGTGCGGTCGGCCACGATGGGCACGCCGTAGAGCGTGGATTTTTGGTGCGCGATGGCGGCGGCTCGCTTGCGAGACCAGGTGGGCTCGGAGTAGTTGTGCTTGAGCAGGTCCGCACCGAGCTTTTCCACCCAGGCGGGATCGATGGCGGCGACATCGCGCGCCCAGAGGCGGGACGTTTCCACCAGCTCGGCGGCCATGAGGAACTCGGGAGGCTTTTTAGCCAGGGCGGAGCCGGGGAATACCAGGAAGCGGGTGTTGCGCGCGCCTTGGAACTCCTTGGAATTGCCATCGCGGGCGCCGATATTGGATAGCAGGCCCGAAAGGAGGGACATGTGGATGTCATCGGAGCGGCGCTCGGTGCCTTCCTGGTAGGTCCAGCCCAGCTGCTTGGCGACGTCCTTGAGCTGGCGCACCAAGTCAAACCACTCACGGATGCGCATGTAGTGGAGGAACTCCTGTTTCATGCGCTTGCGGAACTTATTGCCGGATTGCTCATTGCGGGTTTGCTTGATGTAATCCCACAGCTTGAGCATGGAGAAGAAATCTGAGGTCTTGTCCTTGAAACGGGCGTGGGCTTGGTCGGCCTGGGCTTGGAAGTCGAGGGGGCGCTCGCGCACATCTTGGATGGTCATGGCGGCAACGATGACCATGACATCATCGAGGCAGCCGTTGGTATTGGCCTCAATGAGCATGCGAGCCATGCGCGGATCCAGTGGGATGCGGGCAAGATCGCGGCCGATGGTGGTGAGAGAGGGCTTGTCCTGCTTGTCGTGGAGGGCGCCGAGCTCGTGGAGGAGTGTGAGGCCATCGCGGATGGCCTTGTGCTCGGGAGGTTGGATGAAGGGGAATTGTTCGATATCGCCGAGCTTGAGCGAAACCATTTGCAGGATGACGCTGGCAAGGTTGGTGCGCAGAATTTCTGGGTCGGTGAACTCGGGTCGGCTTTCAAAGTCCTGTTCGCTGTAAAGGCGGATGGCGATGCCGTCGGCGACGCGGCCGCAACGGCCGGAGCGCTGGTTGGCGGAGGCCTGCGAGATGGGCTCGATAGGCAACCGCTGGACCTTGGTGCGCGTGGAATACCGTGAGATGCGGGCGGTGCCGGTATCGACGACATAGCGGATTCCGGGTACGGTAAGCGAGGTTTCGGCGATATTGGTGGCCAAGACGATGCGGCGGCCGCGGTGCTCGCTAAACACGCGGTGCTGTTCCTGGTTGGATAGACGGCCAAAGAGGGGAGTGACCTCGACGTTTTTCCACTTCTTGCCTTCGATGGCTTCCATGGCATCGCGGATGTCTCGCTCGCCAGGGAAGAAGCACAGGATATCGCCGTCGCCTTCGTGCATGAGCTCTTCGATGGCCTCGGTCAAGCCGTCGAGCGGGTCTTGGTCCACTACTTTTTCGCCGGCCTCGAACTCGAGTGGCCGGTAGCGGATTTCTACGGGGTAGGTGCGTCCGGAGACCTCGATAATGGGGGCGGGGTTGCCGTCGGCGTCGGCAAAGTGGGCGGCGAAGCTTTCTGGGTCGATGGTTGCGGAGGTGATGATCACCTTGAGGTCTGGGCGCTTAGGTAATAGGCGCTTCAAGTAGCCCAAGAGGAAGTCGATATTGAGCGAGCGTTCGTGGGCCTCGTCGATGATGATGGTGTCGTACTTATTGAGAAAGCGGTCGCGCTGCATCTCGGCGAGCAGGATGCCGTCGGTCATCAGCTTGACGGCGGTGGTCTCAGACACGCGATCGTCAAAGCGGATGGCGTAGCCAACGGACTCCCCGATTTTCTGGTCCAATTCCGAGGCGATGCGTTCGGCCACGGTGCGCGCTGCAATGCGGCGCGGCTGGGTATGGCCGATGAACCCCCGCCGGCCGCGGCCCAGCTCGAGGCAGATCTTTGGGATCTGAGTTGTCTTACCAGAACCGGTCTCACCAGCGATGATGACGACCTGGTTGTCTCGAATGGCCTCGGCGATATCGTCCTTGCGGGCGGTGACGGGGAGGGCTTCGGGGTAGGTGATGGTGGGAACAGCGGCGTCGGTAAGCGCGACGCGCTCGGCAGCGGCATGGATTTCAGCGCCGATTTCTTGCAGCGCTTTAGGGGCGCGAGCCTTCTTGAGGCGGCGACGGAAGGAGCGGGCCTCGGCCAAAGTGACATTTTCGAGTGCGGCGAAGAGCTCGTCGCGAGAAGGGGATTCGTTCTTAGTCATGACTAGGCAACGAGTTTACCCGTCCACCTGAAATGAGGAAAAAGTTGTTAAAGTGAAAATACTTATACATTTTCTATGTGCATTCCTGAAGGAGGAGCACCGCCTATGACGAACCCGTATTCGGGTGGAAATGACGATTTTCCTCGCTATGAGCCGACCAACCATCCCGAGGATCGGCCGGACTACGGCCAGCTTCCATCGTATGGTGGCGCCCACGAAGGCAACGCCCAAGGCTATGCCGGCTACCACGCGGGCCAACCTCAGCACACCGGAAGGGTTTCGGCCATAGATGCCGTTTCTTGGGCTTTTCGGGCTATCTTTAGCAACTGGAAGCTGTGGATTTTGGGAACGTTGCTTGCAGGCTTCCTCGGCGTGGTCTTTTTCGCCATTTCTGGCGGAGTAGGCGCTGCGACGACGAGTGCCGACGGTGATCTCACTGCTAGTTCCACGATCATGCAAATCATTTCCTGGGTGATTGGCATCGTGCTAACTCTGGCGCTTATGCGCCTGGCGCTTTTCCAGATTGATGATTCTCGCACCGGGTGGGGCTACCTGTTTAAGAATGTGCGCTGGTGGCAGCCACTAGTCATTATGGTCGTCATCGGTGTTGTGGCGGGACTGATTTCTTTCGTCGCTGTGCGCGGTTCTGCGGAGGGGCTGGCCGGCAATGCCGAGCAGCTTTCCGATGAAGAAGCGTTCGCCGCCGTCATGGGCATGCTCGGTGTCATGGCCGTGATTTCGCTGATTAGCTTCTTTATCCAACCATTCTTCTCCCTGATGCAATGGTTCGCGGCCGATGGCGATAGCGTTGGTGAGGCCGTGAAGAAAGGCTTTCAGGCAGGTAAGAATAACTACGGCCAAATGTTGCTGCTGGCAATTTTGAACTTTTTCATCATTGTGGCCGGTTTCTTGCTTTTGGGTATCGGCCTCATCGTGGCGTATCCGGTTACTCTCTTGGCACAGGCGCATATGTACCGCCAGTGCGCGGGGCGCAATACTCTTCCGCAGGCGTAGCGCACCATAGTTAAAGGCCACCGTTCCAATTTGGGGCGGTGGCCTTTGGCGTGCTTGGCGACGCCCCGTGTGGGGCCGCCGGGTGAGACTACTGCCGGGAACGTTCAATCGCCTTGTTATAGGCGGAGGTGATGAGCGTGCCGAATTCGCGGAATTCCTCGGCGCGGGCGGCAGAGGAACGGAACACGAGGCCGACCTCGCGTTCGGCGGTGACATCGGAGGCAAAGTGGGCGATGGCGACGTCCTTGCCATGGCACTCGGTGGCCAGTGCAGATTCGGGGACGAGGGTGCAGCCCAGTCCGCCCATGACTAGCTGCATGATGGTGGTCAGGGAGGAAGCACGGGTGACGGAATTGGTGGCCTCGGCCGGGTTGATATTGGCGTGGCGGCAGAGATCGACGACCTGATCGCGCAAGCAGTGGCCGTCGTCAAGCAGCAGCAAATCTAAGTCCTTGAGCTCCGCAAGCTCGACATCCTCGCGGCCGGCGATGGGGTGATCAGGAGGGCAAACGATGGAGAATTTCTCCGTGTAGAGCGGGCTATCGACCATGCCGGTGGCCTCAGAAGGAAGGGCCATGATGGCAAGGTCCAAGTTGCCGTTGCGCAGGCGAGTAATGAGGTGCTGGGTTTGCTCTTCGACGAAGCGCGGCTCGAGATCCGGGTAGGCCTCAACAAGCATCGAGAGCAGATCGGGAAGGATGTAGGGAGCAATGGTGGGGATAACGCCGATGGTCAGTGGGCCGGCAAGGGTGCCGTTGGCGCCGCGAGCGTGGGCCAGGAAGGTATCGGCGGCCTCAAGGGTGGCCTTGGCGTAGGGGAGGAGGGTCTCACCAGCCGAGGTGACGATGACCTTGCGAGTGGAGCGCTCGATAAGCTGCAGGCCCAAGCCCTGCTCGAGCGCAACGAGGCCCTGGGAGAGGGAGGGCTGGGAAATTTCGAGTTTGGCGGCCGCGGTGCCAAAGTGCTTATTTTCCGCAACGGTGACAAAGGTACGCAGCTGAGCAAGTGTAGGGCGATACTCTTTATTATGCATGCCTATCACTCTAACACTTACCTATAGGATTTGCTATTGACGCGAGCGGAAAAGATGGTATAACTGATCGTGTTGGGCCGGACACGGTCCGGCCCCGCTGCTTGTACGTCAAGCGGCAGGAAACTTAGAGGAAAAGCCTTTGCTAAAGGAGTTGAAGACTATGCCTATTTTGACCGTCGGCGAAAAGTTCCCAGAGTTCAACCTCACCGCCCTGACCGGTGGCGATCTGCACGACGTCAACGCTAACCAGCCGGAGGACTACTTCGAGCAGGTATCCCTGGACAAGTACGAGGGCAAGTGGAAGGTCGTCTTCTTCTACCCGAAGGACTTCACCTTCGTCTGCCCGACCGAGATCGCTGCCTTTGGCAAGCTGGACGAGGAATTCCAGGACCGTGATACCCAGATCCTCGGCGGCTCCACCGATAACGAGTTCGCTCACTTCAACTGGCGTGCAACTCACCCAGAGCTGAAGGAAGTTCCTTTCCCGATGTTCTCTGACGTACGTCACGACCTCATTCGTGCACTGGGCGTCGAAAACGCTGATGGCGTTGCTGACCGCGCCACCTTCATCATCGACCCGGATGGCGTTATCCAGTTCGTATCCGTTACCCCGGATGCTGTCGGCCGTAACGTAGACGAGGTTCTGCGCGTGCTCGACGCCCTGCAGTCCGAAGAGGTCTGCGCTTGTAACTGGGAGAAGAACGACCCAACCAAGAACATCAACAAGATGGACGTCGTTCAGTCCGCGCTCTAAATCTCACTGAGATGCAGGTTCACCCCGCTTTCGTGGCGGGGTTTCCTTTTAAATCCGACGCAGTAAATTCCTATCAAAACCTCAAAGGAGAAAAGCTATGTCTATTGATAATCTGAAGTCTTCCCTGCCGGAGTACGCCAAGGACCAGAAGCTCAACCTGGGCGCCCTGACCCGTTCCAAGGACCTCAATGAGGAGCAGCTTTGGGGCTGCCTGCTGGCATCGGCTGCTGCAACCCGCAATGACACCGTGCTGTCTGAGATTGCGGAAGAAGCAAAGGAGCACCTCTCCGAGGAAGCTATCGAGGCAGCCTACGGCGCAGCCACCGTTATGGCTATGAACAATGTTGCCTACCGTGCCAAGGGCTGGTTGGGCGATGACTACGCACAGGTTAAGTTCGGCCTGCGCATGAACATCATCTCGAAGCCAGGCGTAGACAAGGCCAACTTCGAGCTGTGGAATACCGCAGTTTCCGCCATCAATGGCTGCGAGCACTGCCTGGGTGCCCACGCGCACGAGCTCAACGAGGCTGGCCTGAGCAAGGAGCAGGTCTGGGAGGCCGTCAAGGTTGCGGCCGTTGTTCAGGCTGTGGCACAGGCTGTCCAGATCGAGGCCGCACGCTAAAAGTCTGGCTTATAGCCGCCCTCGCGCTTGCCGACGTGCCTCTTATTCCGGGGCGCGGCAACCAGGGCGGCTTTGTCGTTTTCGCTGGCTAGTACTCCACACGCAGGTCCGCTAGGCGAACTTCGCCGGCCTCATCGGAGGCGTCGAGATCTACCGTAGCGACGAACTGGTAGGCATGGTCGCCGTCGGGGTCCTTGATGATCTGGCGCACGGACCACGCACGCGAGTCAGTATCGCCTAGGCGGAAGAACTCTGGGCCGCGGGCCTCGGGGCCGGAATCGATGTCATCATACTCATCGAAGTAATCGTCCAGGATCGCGCCGAAGTCCGGCACCTCGTCCAAGTAATCAAGCAGCTCCGCCAAGCGGTCTTCCTTTTCCAAAGCAAAGAGTTGTACCAAGCGGAACATGTAGTTGCGCACCATGATGGTAAAGGCGCGGCGGTTGGCCGTGAGCGCGGTGGGGTCCTTCACGCCAAAGGCCAGCTCGCGGTCCACCGTGTCTTGGTCGATGGGGGAGTCTTCGCCGGCCATTTGCGCCCATTCGTCGACAAGCGAGGAATCCACCTGGCGGATAAGCTCTCCCAGCCAGACAACGATGTCCTCGAGCTCCGGAGTGTTGTACTCATCGGGAATGGATTGCTTCAGGGTACGCCAGGCGTCGGTCAGGTAGCGCAAAATCACGCCCTCGGAGCGGGCCAAGCCGTAGGTTGCGACCAGATCGGAGAAGGTCATCGCGTTCTCGAGCATGTCGCGCACCACGGACTTGGGCCGCAGCTCAAACTCCTTGACCCACGCATTGGTCTCAGCGAAAGTATCGTAGGCCTGCTCCAATAGCTCTTCGAGCGGCTTCGGCCAGGTGATGTCTTCTACGATATTCATGCGGTCGGTATAGTCCACCCCGTCCGCTTTCAGCGCGGCAATTTCTTCGCCGCGGCGCTGCTTCTGCTGGGCGATGAGCACCTGGCGTGGGTCATCCAGAATGGCCTCGAACACGGAAATGACGTCCAGGTTATAAGTCTCCGCCTCCGGATCCAGCAGCGAGAGCGCCGCCAGCGCGAATGGACCCAGTGGCTGGTTGAGCGCAAAGTCACGCGGCAGCTCTCGTACCAAATGGTAGGGACGGCCGTAGATATCCAATCCCTTGGTCGATTTTTGTACCACGCCGGAATCCACTAGCCCGCGGAAGAGATCGATAGCGGTGAGAATGTCCTTATTCTGTTTGCTGCGATTATCGTGATTGTCTCGCAGCAGGTGGCGCATGTGGTCATAGCCATTGCCATGGCGTGCCAAGACGTTGAGCAGCATGGAATTAGAAACGCGGAACTGAGAGGTAAGCTGTTCCGGTTCCGCCTCAGTAAGACGCGCGAAGGTCTTCTCGGACCAGGACACCTCGCCTTCGCGAGCGGACTTCTTCTTCAGCTTCTTCAAGCGCTTGGGGTCGTCGCCGATGCGGCGGCGCTCCTTGGCATTTTCAATCTCGTGCTCGGGGGCCTCGACCACCACAGTGCCCTCGGTGTCATAGCCGGCGCGGCCGGCGCGGCCGGCAATCTGGTGGAATTCGCGCGACTTGAGGATGCGTTGGCGCTGGCCGTCGAACTTGGCAAGCCCAGTCATCAGCACGGTGCGGATGGGCACGTTAATGCCCACCCCCAAGGTATCGGTGCCGCAAATGACCTTAAGCAGGCCCTTTTGTGCCAAGCGCTCTACTAAACGGCGGTATTTGGGCAGCATTCCCGCGTGGTGAATGCCGATTCCCTTGCGCAGGAGCTTGGACAAATCTTTGCCAAAGGCAGTGGTGAAGCGGAAACCACCGATTTCCTGGGCAATCGCTTCCTTTTCTTCTTTAGTGATGATCCCCGATAGAGAGGTGAGCGCCTGGGCGCGCTCGGCCGCTTCACGCTGCGAGAAGTGCACCACGTAGATGGGAGCCTTCTTATCGGCCAAGAGCTCCTCGATGGTCTCGTGCACCGCGCTAAAGACATAGGAAAAGTCCAGTGGGACGGGACGCGTAGTGCCGGCGACGAGGTTGGTGGCGCGGCCGGTGCGGCGGGTGAGATCTTCTTCTAGCCACTGAGTATCGCCCAAAGTGGCGGACATGAGCAGGAACTGCGCCTTGGACAACTCTAGCAACGGCACCTGCCAGGCCCATCCGCGATCTGGTTCGGAGTAGTAGTGGAACTCGTCCATCACTACCTGGTCGATATTGGCCTCGGAGCCATCGCGCAGCGCAATATTGGCCACAATCTCGGCGGTGGCGGCGATGATGGGGGCATTGCCGTTAACGGTGGCGTCGCCAGTCATCATGCCCACATTCTCGGCGCCGAAGATATCGCAGAGGGCAAAGAATTTCTCGCTCACAAGCGCCTTAATCGGCGCGGTATAGAAACTGCGCTGGCCACGAGCTAGGGCGATGAAGTGTGCAGCATTAGCCACCATGGACTTTCCTGAGCCAGTAGGCGTAGCGAGGATGACATTATCGCCGGCCAAAATGCCGAGCGAGGCTTCCTCCTGAGCCGGGTACAAATTAATACCCCGGCTGGTGGTCCACGAGGTAAAGGTATCCCAGATCGCCTCGTCAACGAGGGACTCGGGTACTTCCGTCAAATCTGGCAGCAGCTGAGATAAGTTCACCCCCACCACCTTAGCGGCGATGGGGGCGGGTTAGTTAGATATCGTCACCTAAGTCGCCCTCACCCGAAGCAGAATCAGGGCCATCCTTCCCTTCATCGGACCTCGAGCCTTCTTCCTTGGTGGAATCTTCGCGGTCATCGATCTCGGTATTGATGATCTGCTGGCTTTCTTCTTCATCCAAGGAAGCCAAAAATGCCTGGAATTCCTCGCTGATTTCCTCACCGGTAGGCATAGGCTCCTCGCCGGGCATGATCGCCTGCGGATGCTCCTTGCGGTAGCGCTCCATATAAGCGTCATACTGTTGCTCGAGTTGTTGGACTACGCCTTCAATCTCCTCCGAGCCACCAACTTGCTCCTCCAGTTGGTTTTCCACGCGAGAAATATCGGCCTCAATGCTGCCCAAAGGAATATTGAGGCGCGCCGCCCGAGCCACCGAATCCAGCAACTGGAACGTGGCCTGCGGATAAGGCGAAGCTGCCAGATAATGCGGCACGTGGACGGTATATCCAGCCACCGTGCGGTGCTTATCCGCTAGAGCCTTTTCCAGATACAGCGCGGCGGAGCCTGGGACCATCATGGTGGAATCCATCGAGAGCATGTGCTCAGTCAAGCGGGAGGAGGCGCCATGGGCCGTAACCACCGTGGGGCGGGTATGCGGCACCGGCATCGGCGCGGCATAGAGCATAATAGTGTCTTCGATATTGAACTTTTCCACCAGCTTCACCACGGCGGTAGTAAACGCCTCCCAGCGCATGTCTGGTTCAGGGCCAGACAGCAGTAGGAAGGTCTTGCCGGAATTATCGCGCAGGACCTTAATGCCAAGATCCATGGACTCGATTTCCAGCGCCCGATCCTTATCAATCGTGATGGCTGGGCGGCGCGAGCGGTAATCAATCAGCTCATCAGAGTTAAATGACGCCAGCTGACGGCCTTCCAAAGCGGCTTTCAGGTGGTCAGCACTTGCCTCAATGGCCTGGCCAGCGTCAGCATAGCCGTGCATGGCAACAATCATGGTGGGGCCTTGTCCGTCACCGGAATCATCCCTAATCACCGGAGCCGGATATTCCAGCTCATACATGCGGCGATCTTCTTCGTGCATGTTGTGTTACCTCCTTGCTTTCTTACCTACCCCAACGCCGCGTGCGTGCTTACTATTCCCGCGCGCACTGCGAGGTTAAATAAACAATTGTGCCCCAAACCGCTGCGCATTGCCAGCGCAATCCCGGGCGGGGTGTGGAAAGCCGCTTGCCGACGCCCCCTTCACCCCACCTATCCACAGATCCCCACCACCTAGCCCCTGGTGGCCTATGCAGAGTTGCGCGCATGGTTGAAGCTGGGGCCATGGACATCACAACACCAACTCAGCCCATCCGTACGCCCGGCGATATCCTCGCCAATATCCCAGGAATCCTCGGATTCTTTCCCACTGAATCAGTGATCCTCATCTCCATCCAGCCCAGCCCACGCGGATACAGCATTGGGCCAGTAGCCCGCCTCGATCTGTACGATGTGCCTGGTGCCCTGCACGAGGTGATGGAGGCGTTTCATTGCGGAAATCCCGACATCATTTTCTGCTTCGTCCTCTCTCAGCGCGAGGAAGGAGAGCTCTGGGATATTCTGCAGTCTCTTTACCATTTCCACGACCGAACAGGTATGGGCATCGATGCCTGCTGGCTGGCCGAAGAACTATCCACCGGTACCTCCTATGACCTCATCTTTGGCCACGCCACAGAAAGCGGCGAGGGCCCGCTCCAGAATTGGATGGAAGGAACCATACCCGCCATCTCGACGAGCCACACGATGCGCGCCTGCGTGAATAATGGCATGCTTCCGGAACTTAGCCGTCATGACTTGGTCCAGCGCTTTAAGGACCCGAACCCATACTTTGGGGAAGAAGAGATTAGGGCCATGGAGCGATGCGCCGAAGAGATTGCCCGCCAATTGCGCGCCGGGCACGGATACGGCACGACAGAACCAGTGCAGGTGGTCAAGCACCTCATTGCCGATGTGCGCTATGTGCTCAGCGAGGTCGAATCGCTGGAGGAAACCCTAGAAAATGAAGAATTGTTGTGTGTGGCAGCCATGTGGATGTCTACCACCTGGACCCGCGACCTAGTCATTACGGAGCTCGTCTCCGCGCCGCAGGAAGCAGGAGACCTGTTATTGGCGGTAGCGCGTACATTCCAGGGGTCTATTCGCTATAACGCCCTAGCTTTGTATGCTGCTAGCCAGGTGTCTCACGAATTCGGAATTTATGCCGGTCCGGCGCTTTCCGTAGTAGTAGAGGAGGCGCCCCATCACAATTTGGGGCGCCTCATAGCGCAGGGATATCGCAGCGGCATGGGAAAGCGGTTGGTCTCCAGCCTATGCCATGGTTGCGAGCTAGCCCGCGAAGCGGCGGGGCTCCGCGTTGACAGCCCCGCCTAACGCGCGCGGTGTCTAGGACCGCTTTGCCGAATGTGCTTTATCGCCAAGCTGTCGGGTGAAGTTCCACGCGTCGGTGACTATGGTTTCCAGGTCCGTGCGGGTGGGATTCCACCCGAGCTCCCGCTGAATCTTCTCAGAGGAAGCGATGAGCGTAGCTGGGTCGCCCGCGCGGCGCGGGGCCACCTCAGCCGGAATATCGTGGCCGGTGACCTTGCGACACATCTCGATGACTTGCTTGACGGAGTAACCATCGCCAGAACCCAAGTTGTAAATGCGGTGGGTGCCAGGTTCATTGGACTCGAGAGCAAGCACGTGGGCGTCAGCTAGATCGCGGATATGGATGTAGTCACGCACTGGGGTGCCGTCTGCGGTATCCCAGTCATCACCGAACATGAAAATCTTATCCCGGTGGCCCAAAGCAACCTGCAACACGATGGGGATGAGGTGGGTTTCTACCTCGCGGTTTTCGCCAATATTTCCGTAGGCGCCAGCCACATTGAAATAGCGCAGCGAGGTAGCGCCTAGGCCGTAGGCGTGGGCAAAGGACGTGATCATGTAGTCGATGGCCAGCTTGGTCGCACCATACGGATTGGTGGGCTGGGTTGGCATGTCTTCCGTAATCGGGACCTGGTCGGGCTCACCGTAGGTTGCAGCGGTGGAGGAAAAGACGAGGTTTTTGACGTCGTTATCCCGCATGACATTAAGCAGCGTCAGGGTAGTAACGACGTTGTGCTGCCAGTACTCATCTGGTTTTTCCACGGATTCGCCCACCAAGGAGCGCGCAGCGAAGTGAATGACGCCTTCGAAGCCACCTTCGCCCAGGACATCGGCAGCCTTGTCCGCGACGTCGCCCTCGATGACGCGGGCGGCTTTCGGAACGGCCTCGCGATTGCCGGTGGAGAAATTATCAATAATGGTTACGTCATGGCCCTGTTCGACCAATACAGCAGCGCAAACGCTGCCTACATAGCCCGCGCCACCTGTGACGAGAAGCTTCATGGGTTATACCTCCACGCGCACTGCGTGCGCCAAATCGTCGGAAAGCACGACGCTTCTGCCTTCCGGTGTCGACAGTGTAATCGTGCCGCTGTTATTGACCACAGACACCTTGGCGCCCACTCGGATTCCAGCATCGGTGAGTTCTTGGAAGGTGCCATCATCAACCTGCAGGATTTCATTGACCTGGATGACGGTCGCAGAGACCTGCTCGCCATTGGGGAGATCGACCGCGCGGGTACCCTGATCCGGCTGTGGAACATCGAAGCCAAGTGCAGATAGCGCCGGAATAGGATTGCCAAAGGGCGACCGCGTCGGATCATCGAGAACAGCGACCATGCGCTTTTCCACCTCTTCGCTCATCACATGCTCCCACCGGCAGGCCTCGTCGTGGACCTTGGCAATGTCGAGCCCCAGGACGTCGGTAAGCAAACGCTCTGCCAAACGGTGCTTGCGCATGACTGCGGTTGCTAAGTCGCGGCCCTTGTCCGTGAGATCCAAACTGCGGTCGGTGCGCACGTGCAAAAGGCCATCGCGCTCCATGCGAGCCACGGTCTGAGAAACCGTTGGCCCGGACTGCTCCAAACGCTCCGCAATGCGGGCGCGCAGGGGAGTGATGCCTTCTTCCTCTAGCTCGTAGATGGTCCGCAGATACATCTCCGTTGTATCAACTAGGTCCCTCACGTGGGCATACCTTTCTGTGTGAATACGGTTACGCGGCTATTGTCCCGCCCAAGAACGGGAAAGCGCTTTCTAGACTCTGCAGTCCAGATTAGCCTACCCAAGGCTTGGTTCGCCGCTAAGAACCAAGCCGATGCCTTATCAACGCCAAACCCCGAGCCCATGGCGGTACGTTGCCAAATGGGCCCGGGGAGAGGATGTGTTGCCGAATGCGGTAGGCGTGGATTACAAAGCGTACTCGCGCAGGCGATCGGCGCGATTGCCATCGCGCAGCTTTGCCATAACTTCGCGCTCAATCTGGCGTACACGCTCGCGCGAAAGACCGAAGCGGCGACCAATCTGATCCAAGGTGCGCGGAACACCATCATCGAGGCCATAACGCAGGCGGATGACATCCTGCTCGCGCTTTTCCAAGGTGTCAATCACACCGCGGATATCAGAGTGGCGCATAGATGCGACGACCGCAGTTTCAGCATCGGTAGCTTCTGCATCTTCAATGAAATCGCCCAAAGGAGCTTCTTCATCGGTGCCTACCGGCATATCGAGAGAGACCGGATCACGTGACTGGCGCAGCAGCATTTCAATCTTGTTCTCGTCAATACCGGATTCTTCCGAAAGTTCCTCGTTAGTAGCTTCGCGGCCCAAGGATTGATACATCTCGCGCTTAATGCGGGAAAGCTTGTTAACCTGCTCAACCAAGTGGACTGGGAGGCGAATGGTGCGGGACTGGTCAGCCATGCCGCGGGTAATCGCCTGACGGATCCACCAAGTGGCATAAGTGGAGAACTTGAAGCCCTTGGCGTAATCGAACTTCTCCATTGCGCGGATAAGGCCTAGGTTGCCCTCTTGGATGAGATCCAGCAGTGGCATACCGCGGCCGGTGTAGCGCTTTGCCAGCGAGACGACGAGGCGCAGGTTGGCTTCGAGCAGGTGGGAGCGTGCCTTCTTGCCTTCGCGGGCGAGGATCTTAAGGTCGCGCTTTTCTGCGCGGGTGAGCTTTTCTGCGTTATTGAGCTTGTACTCCGCGTACAGTCCAACCTCGATGGCCTGAGCGAGTTCTACCTCATCTTCCGCGCTGAGCAGTGCGGTCTTGCCGATGCCGTTGAGATAAACGCGGACGAGATCGGCTGAAGGATTATCGTTGGTTTGGTTGCGGCGAGATCCGCGGTCTACTTCCTGTTCTTCATCAGTAGTGGCACTTGAAGTGCCCTTGGCGGTGGTGGCAGATGTCTTCGTCATAGTGAAGCCTCCTGAATTTGTCGCCGGTTTCACAAAGTACAACGGAGTCTTAAGCGATTTAGTTCCCGGTGCGGAGAGAAATATTAAAAACAGTTGTTCCCCGTGGTACAACTCCACCTTTTCGGGGGAGAGGTACCACGGGGAACGG
This sequence comes from Corynebacterium sp. c3Ub_189, assembly GCF_039907195.1. Taxonomy (NCBI): domain Bacteria; kingdom Bacillati; phylum Actinomycetota; class Actinomycetes; order Mycobacteriales; family Corynebacteriaceae; genus Corynebacterium; species Corynebacterium sp. c3Ub_189. Next base: position 111,777 of record NZ_JASBOF010000001.1, read on the forward strand.
TTACGAGCTGCGAATAGCTAGGAATGTGGAACTACTATCCACGCACCTGGACGAGGTAGCGGTAGATAGTCGGTTCAGATACGCCTAGGCGCGTCGCTGCCGCGGCGATTCCTCCTTTAAGGAGGAAAAATCCTGCATCCTCGAGGTCAGAAACCACCTCGAGGCGCTCTTCGCGCTGCATGCGAGGAACTGGCGTGCTCTGGTTAGAAATTGCGGAATTCAACATGGAATCTAGAAGGTTCTCCACGTTGGAGCGCAAAGATTCGCTGACTTCTTCCTTCTCCGGCTCCTCTTCCGCAGCCTCGTCTTCTGGGACCGGGTCTGGTACCGCAATGGGTCGCTGCGGCTGCTCCTCCGCGCCGGGGTAGCCGCCGAAAGCCTTTGACTTATCAAATGCGGGATCATCGGCGTTGCCGATAAGTGCGGCGGCAGCATCGCGAATGTGTACCAACTCGGAGACATCAACATTGATGCACAGCATGCCGCGCATATGGCCGGAGTCGTCGCGGATGAAGTAGCTTGAAGAGCGGCAAATCTTGCCTTCCGCATTGACGGCGCGGTAGCCGGTCATCATGGGGATTGCTGCGGCATCGCCTTGTTTCATAAACCACAGTGCGAAGTCGGTCACGGGGCCGCCTAGCTGCCGGCCGGAGATGTGGCCGTTGGCGATGGCCATGATGGATTTATCGGGAACGTCGAGATCGTGGAGTACGATTTCGGTGTTTGGGCCCATTGCCTTACCGAGGAATTCGACGAGGGGAATGTACTGCTCGAGGAAATTTTCTTCGGAGGCACTGCCGCTAGGGAAGTTCATTAGCTGAAGCATGTCCTTTAATTCCTGTCAGGTTATAGAGAAGATATCACACGGAAGCGAATAGGCGGAAGGGGGGAGTAGCGCCAAGAAAGCCGGATGAACACAAGCGGCTTAGCGCTGTGCTCACCCGGCTCATCGCTTCTTTACAGGGTGGTCTCTATCCACACACCGGAACTGGCGGGTGAACTGCTAGGGCCAGGCCACCTTGTGAGGTTTCCCTGTACTTGGCGTTCATATCCTTACCAGTCTTATACATGGTCCAGATGACTTCGTCCAAAGAAACGCATGGCTTGCTCTCGCGCTCCAGCGCCATGCGAGCGCTGGTGATGGAGTCAACGGCAGCGACAGCGTTGCGCTCAATGCAGGGTACCTGAACCTGTCCAAGGACTGGGTCACAGGTCAGGCCTAGCTTGTGCTCCATGCCAATCTCGGCTGCAATGCAAACCTGCTCTGGGGTAGCGCCCATGAGCTGGGCGAGACCGCCAGCAGCCATGGAGCACGCTACACCAACCTCACCCTGGCAGCCGACCTCAGCGCCAGAGATGGAAGCGTTCATCTTGTACAGGGAAGCAATCTGGTTGCAGGCGAAGATGTAATCAGCAAACATCTCGGTGGTAACGGGCTCAACGAACTTGTCGTAGTAAGCCAGTACTGCCGGGACAACGCCGCAGGCGCCGTTCGTAGGTGCGGTGACAACGCGGCCGCAGGATGCATTCTCTTCAGAGATAGCCAGTGCGAACATATTGACCCAGCTGAGGATGTTCAGACCATCGTGCGGTTCAGACTGCTCCAGGCGGCGCCTGAGGGCAGCGGCGCGGCGGGGGACAAGCAGGGAGCCTGGGAGTGGGCCATCAGTAGCGGAGCCGCGCTTGATGCCGGTGTACATGACATCGCGAACCTTGCGCAGGTGCTCGTTGACCTCTTCTTCGGAACGAAGTGCCAACTCATTGGCAAGGCCTAGCTCCGGGAGGGTCATGTTGTTCTTCTCGCATAGCTCGAGCATCTCTGCGGCGCTGGCGTACGGGAAGGGGATATCAACCTTGGCGTCTGTGCGCGTGGCAAAGTCTTCCTGCTTGACGATGAAACCGCCGCCGACCGAGTAGTAAGTCTTGTGCAGGATGTCTTCCTCGCCGGCGAAGGCGATAAGACACATGCCGTTCTCGTGCATCGGGAGGTACTCATCGTGGAAGTAGAAGCCGCCGTCCTTGGGGAATTCTACCTCGTGGGAGCCGCCCAGCATGAGCTTCTCGCTGCTGCGGACGTTCTTCATGAACTCGGAGATGCCGTCGATATCAACCGTCTCTGGCTCTTCACCAGCGAGGCCGAGGAGGATGGCCTTGTCGGTGGAGTGGCCGATGCCCGTGAGGGAGAGGGAGCCGTAGACATTTGCCTGAACTCGAGTGACCTTGTCAAAGAGGTCTTTTTCCTTGAGTTCGTCCACGAAAGCTTTGCCGGCTTTCATTGGGCCAAGGGTGTGTGAGCTTGAGGGGCCGATGCCAATCTTGAACATATCGAAGATGCTGATGAACATTGTTCTTTCCTTGAATCCTCTGCGATTTTCTCGTCTGCGGCGGTGCTTAGAAGGCCTGGACGATGGAGTAGATGATGGTTGCTAGGGCGACGAGGCCCATGAAGAAGACGAAGTAGTTGGAAGCCTTGCCCTTGTAGCGCTTCAGTGCCGGAACCTTGTGGATGGCGACCATTGGGATGATGAAGAGCATGATGGCAATCGTCGGGCCACACAGGGTTTCAATCATGCCCAGGATGGATGGGTCAGCCCAGGCGACGAGCCAAGCGGTGACCAGCATGAAGATGAGGGTGATGGTATCGAGCTTGTGGGCGGACTCTGCGTCGTCCTTGCTTGCGTTCTTGCTGCCCTTGATGACGAGACCCTCGAAGCCTTCGGCTGCGCCGAGGTAGTGGCCGAGGAAGGACTTAGCAACTGCAATCATGGCGATGATTGGGGCAATCCACTGGATAAGTGGGTTATCGAAGTGGTTGGCCAGGTAGGACAGGATGGTGATGTTTTGTGCCTTAGCGTCTGCCATGTCAGCCGGGGAGAGGCTCAGAGCGCAGGAGAAGACGAAGAACATGACCACGACGACCATGAGGATTTCTGCGCGGAGCAAGGTCTTGCGGGACTTGGCCTCGGCGAACTTGCCGTAGGTCTGGCGGCGGTCAACGGCGAAGGAGGAAATCATCGGGGAGTGGTTGAAGGAGAAGACCATAACCGGAACCAGCAGCATCAGGGTAACGCCCATGCTGTGGCCAGAAGCCTCGCGAGCAACGTTGAGGTCGAAGGAATCAAAGAGCGCGGTATTCCACTTCGGGATGAGGTAAAGGGAAAGTAGAACCAGGATGCCGATGAATGGGTAGACCAAGTAGGACATGACGTGAACTACGACGTCCTTGCCCATGCGGACGATTAGGATGAGGCCGCCCACCAGCAGTAGGGAGGTAAGCCAGCGGTCCGGCGGGGTGATTCCGAGCTGGTGCTCCAAGAAGGAGTTGACCGTGTTGGTGATGGTTACCGAGTAAACCAGCAGGATGGGGTAGACCGACAGGAAGTACAGGATGTTCATCAGAACGCCGGCCTTCTTGCCAAAGTGTTCCTCGACGACGTCCGTGAGGTCACCGTCTGGCTTGGAGCTAGAAAGTACCAAGCGGGTCATCCCGCGGTGAGCCCAGTAGGTCATGGGCAGTGCTACCACCGTCATGATGAGCAGCGGGATGATGCCGCCGATACCGGCGTTGATGGGGAGGAAGAGGACGCCGGCGCCGATTGCGGTGCCGAACAGGGAGAGCATCCATACGGTGTCTTCCTTATTCCACTTCGGTGCACCCTTCTGGCCATCAAACGGAGTGTCAATGCCAGGGGCTGGTGCGGATTCTTTGGAGGAGGGAGCTGCCTTGGAGGTCTTGAGGTCCTCAGGCATCTCAGCCTGGTTTTCTGGGTGCTGGGCTTTGTTGCGCCGCTTGATTGAGTGGGACATTTTCTTTCCTACATCTAGTTGGTCGGCCGAAGCGTTTGGGCTTCTGCAACCATGATTGAGAAAATCTTTCTCACTCAATTTTGCGTTTGTAGGACTTTGAGAAACTGTCTCTCATCCTGCATATCCAGCCCTTTTGCTTCGCTGTGCCTTCAGTATAGAACAAAATCTTGCAGAGTGATAATAAATTATTGCACTGCGAGTAGGGCATTTATCACTCTCTGAGGATTTGCATTCCGTAGCGCTTTATGGCTTGCTCGACACAAAATCTAAAAAAGTGGTTTAAGTCACGAAATCGTTTGTAAAAGGGCCTGCTTAACACGATTTTCAGTTCTCGTGGGGCGGAAATAGAGGGTGCGGGCTAGGTCTCTACTAAGACGGTGAAAGGTCCTTCGTTCACAGAGGAAACGCGCATTTTAGCCCCGAATTGGCCTGTTTCAACTGATACGCCGCGTTCCCTGAGGTTCGTAATAATCGCCGCGATGACCGGTTCGGCTTCGGGGCCTGGAGCGGCATCCGCCCACGAAGGGCGCCGCCCTTTGGCAGTGCGGCCGTACAAAGTAAATTGGCTCACCACAAGCACAGGCGCTCCGGCATCAATGACTGACACCTCGCCATCAAGAATGCGCAGTTCTGCAATCTTGCGTGCCATCTTCTCAGCGCGGGGACGCCAATCATCCATATCCTCGCGCGAGACCCCAATTAGAGCGAGAAGGCCACCGGTTTCGGGGCAATCGATGGCACCCACGGTTTCTCCATCGACGGTTACTGTGGCCTCCGATACCCGAGTCAAAACTGCGCGCATGGTTTACTTCTCCTTATATAACGAGTGGGGGGACAGTGTGGATCTAGCTGAGGTCCGGCGAATCGGTATCTAAGAGGAGATCAGCTGGGATAAGCAGGCCATGTCGGACCATATCGATCACGGCGGGTAGGGCAGCAGTAGTAAGTTCTGCTTCGTCGAATCCGTGTGCCGCTGCATACAGGCCAATGGTTTCTTCCAGGTTCAAGCCCTGTGGGTTGAGTCCGGCGACAATGGCAGCGATGTGTTCATCTACTTCGTGGCTCCAGCGCGGACCGTCGGTGCGAGTAAGGCGTAGAGCGGCCCGAGTAAAGCCCTGGCCCAATTCCCCGTCTGGGGTACTGATATCTTCGCGTGCCAGCCCTGGGCGTACGTGGAAGTGCTTTCCCTGTAGCTCGCCGGGTACAAGGTCGCGCAACCACGCCACACGGGCAAAGTATTCTTCTACTTCAGGGCCAAGTGGGTCGCTAAAGGCCTGCGGCATTTCTTCGGCCAAGATATCGGCAGGTTCATCGTCGCCGATCCGTTGGATCGCGACAAAACCAAAGCCAATGCCATTGACCTCATGTTGCTGGAAATGTTCCAGCCAGGCGCGAGAGCGCTCTTGTCCTTCAGGGGAGCGTACATCCAGGGATTCATCCTCGAGCCAGGTGGACACATAGAGTGCGGGATCGGCTACGTCGCGCTGAATGATCCAGGCGGCAATTCCTTTGTCTGGCAGCCAGGAAGCAACGCGTTGCTGCCAGGTCTCGCCGCTGGTGTGTACCCAAGCGGCCAGAAGGTGAGCCGTTCCGCCAGGGGTTAGGTGATCGGTGGCACGAGAGACAACCAGCTCGCTAGCGCCGTCCAGATTTAACCCGGAGTCGCGGTAGACGTGTCCAACTTCAGGAAGGCCAACAACAAAAGGTGGGTTAGCTACAAGGCGGTCAAAGCGGCGGCCGGCTACGGGGTCGAACCACGAACCTTGCAGCAATTCCACTTTCTCGCTATCGCCAGTAGCGGCAATGGTAGCCTCGGCCAACTCCAATGCACGCTCATGCACGTCGGTGGCGGTAATCTTTTCAGCGCAATCGAGCTGCCCCAGCAATTGGACGCCTGAGCCAGTGCCTAGATCTAAGACGCTGCCCACTGGGCTTACTGGCGTGGATTGCAGCAGCGAAAGGCTTGCCGCACCAACGCCAAGCACATGGTCTGGGCCGGGTACGTGGTCGACCAAGGATGCGTCGACGTCGGAGAAGATGAGACGGTTGGCGCCAACGATGATGTGGGGGCGGATATCGAGGGCAATGTAGGCCTTGCCATGGGCGTCGGCAAGCGCAACATTGGCATCCAGCAACTGGGTAGCCAGGCGCGCACCTACCGCCTCGCCTAAAAGCGTCGCCGGTAGGTGTTCATGCAGGAGGAAGAAGCGGATCAATAAATCCAATTGAGATTCGCTGTGCGCGGCGAGCGTAACTGGTGCGGGTTCGCCGCGGAAGAGGGCCTCGGTAACTTCCGGACCTAGGTGCCCGGCTATGCCATCGGTAGTAAAACCGGCGGCGGTAAAGACATCGGAAAGCTCTTCGGCCAGCTTGGCTAGCGCGGTGGCATCAAAGTCGGGGCCAAAAGCGGTCGTCATGAAAGCAGGAATCCTTTACTTTTCTTCGTGATCGATGATGTCGTGGTGTGCCTCAATAGGTCGGGCGGTGCCGCCGGATACCTGTGGGGCGTGGGCTTGGTTATAAAGCTGCCGGTTCATGGCTGGCTTGTACACGTTTTTCTCGCGCTTATCCTTCTTTTCACCTCGGCCGTTGCCAATCACCACTGCTATCCAGGGGAGGGGAAACGTCACGCCCACAATGATGGCGGCTAGAAGCCACCAATGCATATAGAGGAAAAAGCCGGCGATGAGCAGGGAAGGAACGCGCAAAAACTGGAAGATTCCGTACTGAATTTCGCGGCGCTTGCGGTCCTGGCCAGGCGTGAGCTTGGCATCTGTGATGAGATAGCGCTCTTTTTTGCCAAACAACCTAGATTCGGCTCCCCTCGTGCGCGTCGGCGTTCCCTCGATAAGGGGAGAGGGGCGCAGTGGTTGGCGTGCATGACGTGTACATGTTCTCCAAGGGTAGCCGCCTGACTCGCAAAGTTCGATGCCGATGCGGCAAAATGGAGTGCGTGACTACGACTACGAAGACAATTGAACGGCCAGATATTCGTGAAGACACTTCGACGACGGATAATGACACGCCGAAGTTCTTCCACTACGTCAAAAAGGATCACATCCTCGATTCCGCGGTGAACGGCAAGTATGTCGTTGCGCTGTGCGGCGAAACATTCCCGGTGACCAAGCAGGCAAAGCCGGGTTCTCCGGTGTGCCCCGATTGTGAGCGTGTGTATAAGGGTCTGCGCCGCAAGTGAGGACTTTTAAGAAGACTAACCTTCGCGCCTGGCAGCAATCCGCCCTCGATAAATTCCTCGCCACTAAGCCGCAAGACTTCATGGCGGTGGCGACCCCAGGCGCCGGAAAGACTACCTTCGCCCTGCGCATTGCCACCGAGCTCATGGAAGACCGTACGGTCGAGCGCGTAATCGTGGTGGTGCCTACCGAACACCTCAAGACCCAGTGGTCTAGCGCTGCCGCACGCGTAGGTCTGGCTCTAGATCCGGCGTTTAGCAATTCCTCCGCCGTTAATCCCTCGATGGACGGCATTGTGGTGACTTACGCGCAGGTGGGTATGCACCCCTTTAAGCACCGCGCTGTGGCCTCTGCCCGGCGCACTTTGGTGATCCTTGACGAGATTCACCATGCAGGCGACGCCAAGAGCTGGGGAGATGGCGTCAAGGAAGCCTACGACGATGTCAATCACCGCCTGGCTTTGACCGGTACGCCTTTCCGCTCCGACGACTCGCCCATTCCATTCGTCCAGTACGTGGACGATGGGGAGGGGCACAAGGTATCCCGCTCGGACCATACCTATGGCTATGGCGATGCGCTTGCCGACGGCGTCGTGCGCCCCGTTGTCTTTCTTTCTTACTCTGGCGAAGCCCGCTGGCGCGATTCGGCCGGTGAGGAACATGCAGCCCGTTTGGGCGACATTATGAATGCGGAGCAAACCGCCCGAGCGTGGCGCACCGCTTTGGACCCCAAGGGCGAGTGGATTCCTGCGGTGCTGCAGGCGGCGCATACCCGCCTGATGCAAATGCGGCGCAATATGCCGGATGCAGGCGGCCTCGTGCTGGCTTCGGATACGACGACCGCACGCGCGTATGCCAATATCCTCAAACAGCTTTCTAATACGCCAGTGTCGGTGATTTTGTCTGATGATCCCGGCTCCTCGGACCGCATTCAGGAATTTTCTGAGTCCACCGATGAGTGGATGGTGGCGGTCCGCATGGTGTCCGAGGGCGTCGACGTCCCGCGCCTTGCGGTGGGCGTTTATGCTACCTCGGCGTCGACTCCTCTCTTTTTCGCCCAGGCCATCGGCCGCTTCGTGCGCTCGCGCATGCCGGGCGAGACGGCATCGGTTTTCCTTCCATCGGTTCCTGTCCTGCTGGGCTTGGCGGAAAATATGGAAAAGTCCCGCGACCACGTCTTGGGTGAAGAAAAGCCCGACAAGGAAGGCTGGGACGACGAACTGCTAGAGCAGGCGAATCAGAAAAAGACCGAACCAGACATGCTGGAGAAGTCTTATGAGTCGCTTGGTGCCGAGGCAGAGTTTTCGGGGCTCCTCTACAACGGTTCTCAGTTCAATACCGGGGATATGACCACCGATGAGGAAGCGGATTTCCTTGGCATTCCCGGGCTACTGGATGCGGACCAAGTAAAAGACTTGCTGCGCAAGAAGCAATCCGAAGAAATGGACCGCCGCGAAGCGGAGGAAAAGGCGCGGCGCGCTGCTGAGGCGGAGGAAGCTCACCGCCGCAAGCTCTACGGTATGGACTATGCGCCGGCCTCACGGAAGAAGTCTATGGAGTCTGAGTCCAGCGATACTGGAGTCGTCGATGAGCTAGGCCAGTTGCGCAAGGAACTCAATACGGTTGTCTCCATCGCTGCCCAGCGCTCGGGCCGCCCGCACGGTGCTATCCATACCGAGGTGCGCAAGGCCTGTGGCGGCCCGCCCACCGCGCTGTGCAACGCCGACCAGCTACGCGAGCGCATAGAATACCTGCGCAAGTGGTAGAGCGGCCGTTGGAGGCCTAGGAATAACTATGAAAAAGCCCGCACCGAAATTGGTGCGGGCTTTAATTCGCGTGCAGCTGCAGCGATTAGTCGAGGTAGTCGCGCAGAACCTGCGAGCGAGATGGGTGGCGCAGCTTCGACATCGTCTTGGACTCGATCTGGCGAATGCGCTCGCGGGTAACTCCGTAGACCTGGCCAATCTCGTCTAAAGTGCGCGGCATGCCGTCGGTCAAACCGAAGCGGAGGCGAACCACGCCGGCTTCGCGCTCGGACAGGGTAGTCAGCACGTCTTGGAGCTGATCCTGCAACAAGGTGAAGGATACGGCGTCGACCGCAATGACGGCCTCGGAGTCCTCGATGAAGTCACCCAACTGGGAATCGCCTTCGTCACCGATGGTCTGATCCAAGGAAATGGGCTCGCGGGCGTACTGCTGGATTTCGAGCACCTTTTCCTCGGTGATGTCCATCTCCTTCGCCAGCTCCTGCGGGGTAGGCTCGCGGCCCAAGTCCTGCAAGAGCTCGCGCTGGATGCGGCCCAGCTTGTTGATGACTTCCACCATGTGCACTGGGATGCGGATGGTACGAGCCTGGTCAGCCATGGCGCGGGTAATGGCCTGGCGGATCCACCACGTGGCGTAAGTGGAGAACTTATAGCCCTTGGTGTAATCGAACTTCTCCACAGCGCGAATAAGGCCCAAGTTGCCTTCCTGAATGAGGTCCAAGAAAGCCATGCCGCGGCCGGTGTAGCGCTTGGCCAAGGAAACCACCAGACGCAGGTTGGCCTCCAGCAGGTGGTTCTTGGCCTTGCGGCCATCGCGGGCGATGCTGCGCAGGTCGCGCTTTTCCATGGGGGAGAGCTTGGCGGCCTTATCGCCTTCGGCGCGGGCCTTTTCCATCTCGTCCATGCGGTGCTGTGCGTACAGGCCAGCCTCGATGCGCTTGGCCAGAGAAACCTCTTGCTCGGCGTTGAGCAGGGCGACCTTACCAATCTGCTTGAGGTAGGCGCGGACGGAGTCAGCGGAGGCGGTTAGCTGCGCATCCTTGCGTGCCTGACGCAGCGCAGCGGACTCTTCCTCGTCCCAGACGGAAGAGGAGTCTTCCTCTTCTTCCTCATCGTCGTCGTCCAAATCCTCTTCGAGGTCATCGTCCTCGAGGTCTTCGCCGGCGTCGAAGTCATCATCGTCTTCGATGTCCGCATTGGTGGGATCGAAGTCGACGTCTTCGTCGTGCTCGTCCTCCTCGAGCTCCTCTTCTGCTTCCGGCTGTGCCTGCTTTTCGGACTCGGCTGGGGATTCCTGCTTCTTTGCCGCGGATTTGCGGACCGTCTTCTTAGTGGCCTTCTTCGCAGACTTTTTAGTGGTCTTCTTGGCCGACTTTTTGGCGGTCTTCTTCGCAGTCTTCTTGGCTGTTTTCTTAGCGGTCTTTTTGGCCGTCTTCTTAGCCGTCTTTTTCGCGGTTTTCTTTGCCGTCTTCTTGGCGGTCTTCTTTGCAGGAGTAGATGCCTCAGCGGCGTTTTCGCCCTCGCCGAGTGCCTGGTCTGAAGATTCAGTGGCTGCCACGTACGCCCTTTCGACTAACTTCTTGATTGAAACAGCTCAGTGCGCCCTAGTGGGGCGCTCGTGCATCAGTGTGATGTTAACGCGTTGTGGCCATATGCAGGCCAGAAACGCCCTAGAGCTATTTAACTTAGGATCGACCGCCCAGTATAGAGGATCTTTCCAATCTGCCGGTGGATAGGGTCACCTGCAGTGCGTAAATATTACGGTTTCAAACCGTCTACCGCCGCCATCGCAGCTCCGACAATTCCTGCGCGATTGCGCAGTTGTGCAGGCATGACGGGGGTTTCAATATCAAGGTGTGGGCCCCACTTTTCAAACTTGCGGGAAATCCCACCCCCGATGAGGAAGGCCTGCGGGTTAAAAAGCTTTTCATATTCCGCGAGGACCTTGTTGAGTCGTTTAGTCCACTGCTTGTACTTGAGTTCCTCGCGGTCCTTTACGGCCGAGGACGCGATCTTCTCAGCTTCGTCATCGCCCACCGTGAGGTGCCCCAGTTCGGTATTAGGGAACAACTGGCCGTCTAGGAAGAAGGCCGAACCGATACCGGTGCCGAGGGTTAGGAAGATAACGGAGCCCTGCTTGGCGATGTCCTCTCCGTAGGCCACCTCGGCTAGTCCCGCCGCGTCGGCGTCGTTAAGCACGGCAAAATCCGCATCCAGGTAGTCCGCAAAGAGTTCTGTGGCGTTGACCCCAACCCAGTCCTTGGAAATATTTGCTGCAGTCTCGACTTCTTGGTTGCGAACCACGGAAGGAAGGGTGATGCCAACGGGGCCGTCCCACTGCTTTTCCTGCACGATGTGGGCTACTACCTTGGCAACATCATGCGGCGTAGACGGCTGTGGGGTGGCGATCTTCATGCGTTCACCCACGAATTCGCCGGTGGCAAGGTCCACCTCAGCGCCTTTAATGCCGGAGCCTCCGATATCGATGCCAAAGGAATGGCCAGAAAGAGTAGTCATGCCCGACAGTCTAGAAGAAGGCACAATAGTTGGCATGACTGAGCAGATCGATTTTCTCCAATTGCGGGATTTTGCCGTTTCTACCGCCACTCGCGCTGCGGAATTAATTACTACGCGGCGTGCAGAACTAGTCGCAAGTGACGGCATCGCGGCGCATACCCACACCAAGTCCAGCGACGTAGATCCCGTAACGGAGGTCGATACCGCGACAGAGGAGTTCATTGCCACCACCATCCGCACCCAGCGCCCCGGGGACGGAATCTTTGGCGAAGAAGGCGCCAATGTGGAATCGACCAGTGGGGTTACCTGGATTGTCGATCCGATTGACGGCACCGTGAATTTCCTCTACGGGGTGCCGGACTACGCCGTATCCATTGGTGCGGAATACCAAGGGCACCTCGTTGCTGGCGCGGTGGTCAACGTGGCGCGCGGGCGTACCTATGCTGCCGCAGCCGGCCAGGGCGCCACGGTCACCGGCCCAGACGGAATTGAGCACGCACTGCGGTGTGGCCAGACACAAGATCCTGCGTTGGCCTTGGTAGCCACCGGCTTTGGTTACGAAGCCGACCGGCGAGCAGCCCAAGCCGAGCTTCTCACCAAGCTCCTGCCTAATGTGCGTGATATTCGCCGCATCGGCGCTGCCGCGCTCGACCTATGCAGGGTGGCAGAGGGAACCGTTGATGCCTACTTTGAGCACGGCATCAATGCCTGGGACTTTGCCGCTGGGGCAATCGTTGCTCGCGAAGCAGGTGCAGTAGTGCGCCATCCAGGCTTTGATAAGGGCTCTGCTGACGGTGAACTTACCTGGGCCGCGGGGGCAGATTTGGCCCCCGCATTCGATAAGCTTTTAGCAGCACACACGGTCACAGACGCGCTGCGGGGGTAATAGTTTCCCGCGCCGGCGAGCGGTGAGATGACATCTAGCCGTTTGTGCTTTACTATGCGCGATCGATAAATACCCATTCCTTAAAGCAACTTGACCATTAGGGGCGTGCATTATGGCCACCGATTATGACGCACCGCGCCGGCGCGCGGAAGATGAACTCGAAACTGACTCCCTAGAAGGACTCAAAGCCGCTGAGAGCGATAACAACGGCATGGACGATGACGGAGAAATCGTCGAGGCCTTCCAGCCGCCATCAGTAGACCTTACGGGCGAGGAGCTAAATGTTGAGGTAGTTCCACGTCAGGAAAATGAGTTTACCTGTGGCTCGTGTTTCCTAGTGCAGTCCAATAAGCGTTACTCCCACGAAGAGGACGGCCAGCCAATCTGCAAGGATTGCGCCTAAAGGAATACACAGCAGCAACGAACCCCGCACTCGGCAACTTTTCACCTGCCGAGTGCGGGGTTTGCTGTAGCAACCACCACATTTTTTGTGGTGTGCGAAGTCAATAAAGATTAGTGCTGTTCCGGAACGAAAGCGTGGAGCAAAGCCTCCGGATCCTTCGAGGCGATGAGCCAATAAGGAGTATCGTCCTCTGGATCATTGAGCACCATCATGGCGTGCTTATCCACCCAAGCGTGGGAGACCAAAAACGCTGCGGGATCGAGCTGCGGGCCCAGCGCGTTGCGCCGTGCAGATTTGGGAACGGTGATAGACCGTGACACGACGTCGTTAGGCAGTTGGGCGTCTTTGACCGTGAGCCAACGCGTTCCGTCCGGGTCGCGCTCTACCTTGATGACTGTATTGGACCAGGTAATAAGTACCCACACGGCGATAGCGCCAAGGAGGATCGCGGGAATAATGGTCCACCACATGTTGCGGTTAAGGCCGGCAGTAGCGGAAGTAAGTGCCACGATGGCGGCTGCAAAAAGCCAAAAGTACCAAGGGACCCATTGGCGTTCGCGGTAGAGCACCTGAGGGGCCACCGTACCCTGTGCCGAAGCGGCGCTTGACGGTGCCGGAGTTGCGGAAGTAGCAGATGTATCAGACACGTCTAGTCAGTCTAGTCCACACGCGCCGCAGAATGAACCTCCCAAGGCAGGTAGGATTGGCCAGGTGACTGACTCGATTCCGCATTCTCAACCAGAAAGCCCCTTTGGGGACATTAAAGTCAAGCGCCTGGATAAGGAGCTTCCATTACCGCACCGTGCCCACCGTGGTGACGCCGGTGCAGACCTTTACGCAGCCGAAGCTCTTACCCTGCAACCCGGCGAGCGCGCCCTCGTCGGCACCGGGATTGCCATTGCGCTGCCACTAGGAACGGTCGGCTTAATTCACCCGCGCTCCGGACTAGCCGCCAAGCAAGGACTTTCTGTTGTCAATACCCCGGGCACGGTAGATGCCGATTACCGCGGGGAGATCAAGGTCTGCCTCATCAACCATGACCGGCACGCTCCCATTGAGATCGAACGCGGAATGCGCATTGCTCAGCTCGTGGTCCAGCGCGTAGAGCTGGTGGGGTTTGCTGAGGTTGAAGAATTGGATGACACCGTCCGCGGAGCCGGTGGCTATGGCTCTACCGGTGTGTAGTTAAAGCAGTAGAGACTCAACGAGACTTTTAGAAAGGACGTAGCACCCATGGGAATCTGGCCCTTTGGCAAGAAGAACGACGAAGAAAAGAAGGCTCAGGACAAGCCTGCAGCACAAAGTGAAAAGCCGGCGGCCCCCACGTCCGCGGACGCGGAGGCGCAGGAGACTTATGCTCCAGTAGGCGACACCGCAGCAGATGCCGCGGCGGCTTCTGGCAATGAACCTCGCGAATTCGCTCATGATGCCATCAATGGCCAGACCGGCCCCTTTGATGGAGACTCTGTCGATATCGAGACCTTTGATTTCAGTGACTTTTCCATTGGCGTATTAGACCTGGGGTCCCTGCGCATCCCACTGCCAAAGGAATCCCAGGTACAGGTGGAGATGGGTGAACAAGGCCCACGAATGCTGCACATCGTGACCAAGGTAGGCCGAATTACTCCAGTAGCCTTTGCCGCCCCACGTAAGCCAGGCCAGTGGGCAGAATCCGTGGAGGAAATTAAGGAGGGCATGAGCCGCGACGGACTTACCGTCACCACCGAGTCGGGGCCTTGGGGTGCTGAGGTCGTGGGCAAGAACGACAACGGCCAGGTCCGCGTTATCGGCGCAGATGGTCCGCGCTGGATGCTGCGCATGACCCTGGCCGCGCCGGCCGGTATGGAAGCCGACCTCGCAGACATGGCTCGCGAGGTTGCCGCCCGGACCTTCGTCTACCGCGGGGAAGACCCCATCTTGGCGGGAAATGCTTTGCCGGTCATCATGCCCGAGCAGCTCGTAGAGCAGGTCAAGCAGGCTATGGACCAGCGCCAGCAAGAACAGCAGGCAGCCGCTAATGCTCAAGACCACCCAGAAAACGGCGTGGGCGGCCCCGACCCTGCGGCAGAAGCAGAGGCGGAGCAACACCTGCGCGATTTGGGCGGCTCCCCACAACAGGGCGAGAATGGATCGTCCCCGCAGAATCCCGATGAGGGCTCTGCACCTAATTCCAAGAACTAGGCAAAGCAGTAAACCACGTGACACATTCTTCCTCGCCGCAACCTTCCCCGGACGCTAAGAACCTGGACTCTGAGGAGTCTGCTGCCGAACCCACCCTGCTGGAGCAAATGGGAGGCTTGTCAGGGCTCATCTCGGCCACCTTGCCGGTCATTGTGCTGATTCCTGTCAATAACTTCTTTGGGCTGGGACCAGCCTTGGCGGCGGCGCTCGGCGTGGCCGTTGTTATTGCACTCTGGAGGGTAATCCGTAAAGAGACCCTGCAGCCAGCCATATCGGGTCTGCTGGGAGTGGCCCTTTGCGCAGCCATCGCCTGGTTTACCGGTGATGCCAAAGGGTATTTCTTGTACGGCATTTGGATGTCGTTGGCGCTGTGTATTGCCGCGGTACTATCAATCCTCTTTCGGTGGCCCGCTGTGGGTGTCATCTGGAAGGGGATTAATGGCGAGGAAATGCAGTGGCAAAAGGTTGCCCAGGCGCGCCGGGCCTATGCCATCGCTACTGGTGGGTGGGCGGTTATCTTCCTGGCCCGTTTTGTTGTTCAGCGCGCCATTTATGATGCGGATGCAACCACGGCGTTAGGGGTGACCCGAATCTTGATGGGGTGGCCATTGACGCTTCTAGTTACGGCGCTGACCGTGTGGATGGTGCGCCGCGCGGATGCAGCCGTTGACGCAGCGGCGGGCGCAGGTGAGCACACTAACGCAGAACGAGAACCAAAGTCTGAGGCAGAAAATGACTGAATCAACGATGAGCCGCGGCGATAGTCTTGAGGTCACCATTGACCGCATGGCGCACGGCGGGGAAGGAATTGGCCAGGCGCCGGATGGGCGAGTGGTATTCGTTCCTCGCGCTTTTCCTGGTGACGTCGTAAAGGCTACGGCCGGCCGTGTAAAGAAGTCGTTCATTAAAGCGGAACTGGAAAGCGTGCTAAGCCCTGGGCCACTACGCGTGCCATCGTCTTGTCCCGCTGCCGCGCAAGGAGCTGGCTGCTGTGATTTCGCCGAGCTGGATCCCGCGGCCGAAACCGGAATCAAGGCAGAGATCTTGTCGGAGCAGCTGCGCCGCACCGGCGTTGTCACCGGCGAGGAACTGAACATTGAGCAGCACACCCTAGAGCCGGTTCGGGGATGGCGCACGCGGGTGAGGTGGGGCGTCGACAAGCAAGGGTGCGCCGGAACCCGTCAGCGTCGGTCCAATGAGCTTGTTACGGGCGCTGCTTGTACGCAGCTGGCTCCGGGATTGGCAGAGGGGCTCGTTGGAGAGGGCGCGCGCCGGTTTACCCCAGGCGCTGAGGTCATCGCCGTTCTCGATGGCGATGGCAACCGACACGTGGTAGAAACCCGCAAGGCCCCGCGCGGGCGCCGCGTGGAGACCATCCGTGAGGTGGTAGAAGGCAGCGGCAAGGTGCACGAGCATGTCGACGGGCGGACGTTTAGCTTTCCTGCTACCGCCTTCTGGCAGGCCCACAGCCACGCACCGGCCGCGTATACCGATCTGATAGCGGAGTGGCTCGGGGGTCGCGAGTACCAAGAGCACACCGCCTGGGATCTCTACGGTGGCGTTGGCCTATTCGTTCCCGCACTGGCCCATGCCGTGCAGGGCAAGGTTATCTCCGTGGACTATTCACCGGCGGCTACGGCCGGGGAACAAGCCGCCCTTGCGGACTGCGATGTGGAAGTAAAGTCCGCGAAGGTCGAGCAAGTCGCCGCACAGCTTCCCAAGCCTGGCGCTGTAGTCCTTGATCCGCCGCGCACCGGTGCAGGGGAGGATGTGATTCGTTCCGTGGCGGCCGCTGCACCCCAGGCGGTCGTTCACGTGGGATGTGACCCCGCCACCTTCGCGCGCGACTTGGGATACTGGAACCAGCACGGATACGGAATAGAAAAGATGGCACTCATTAACGCGTTCCCCGGAACGCACCACTTTGAAACGATTGCGCTCATTACCCCTGCCTAATGAACCTTTATGGTTCCGAGGCGGGGTGTTGCACGTTGCCGCGCCGTTCTCGGAACATTGACCGATATAATATTCACCGCCCGCCGCGGGTACGGTAGAAAAGAAGAACTAAGCACAGAAGGAGTTGAAGGCCGCTCCATGACTATCTTGGATACCATTAACTCGCCGCAGGACCTCAAGGCGCTGTCTGCAGACAAGCTTGAGGAGCTGGCGGCAGAGATTAGGCAGCGCCTCATTGACAAGGTCTCCGTCACGGGCGGACATCTGGGGCCTAACTTGGGCGTGGTGGAATTGACCATTGCGTTGCACCGTGTATTTGACTCTCCGCGTGAGCCCATTATTTTTGACACTTCGCACCAGTCCTATGTGCATAAGATGCTGACTGGGCGCACGGATCAATTCGATACCTTGCGGCAAAAGGACGGCCTTTCGGGGTATACGGACCGCGGCGAGTCCGAGCATGACTGGACCGAGTCCTCCCACGCTTCGGCGTCGCTGTCTACGGTTGATGGCTTGTCTAAGGCCTTCAAGATTCGCGGCGACGGTCACCGCAATGTCATCGGTGTTGTCGGCGATGGCGCCCTCACCGGCGGCATGTGCTGGGAGGCGTTAAACAATATCTCTGAGGACAAGGACCGCAATGCGGTTATCGTGGTCAATGACAACGGCCGTAGCTATTCGCCCACCATCGGTGGCATTTCCGAAAACCTCGGCCGCATCCGCTCTCAGCACGGTTATGACGAGCTCATGGAACAGGGTAAGCGCCGCCTGAAGCAAATGGGATGGGTAGGCGAGCGTGCCTTTGATGCTTTGCACGCCATGAAGGAAGGCGTCAAGTCCACCGTCTTGCCTACCGAGATGTTCCCGGAACTGGGCATGAAGTACATCGGCCCCATCAATGGCCACGATATCGATAGCTTGGTACATGCCCTGACTTATGCCCGCGATTATGACGGGCCCATCATCGTGCACGTGGTAACAGAAAAGGGCCACGGTTTTGCCCCGGCTGTCAATGAGCCGAAGGACCAGATGCACTCCACCGGTGCTATCGATCCGGTCACCGGCGTGGCTAAGGGCACCAAGCAACCTGGTTGGACGGCTGCCTTTTCCGAAGAGCTAGTGGCCGCTGCCGAAAAGCGCGATGACATCGTGGCCATTACCGCTGCCATGGCCGGTCCTACTGGGCTGGCTCCCTTCCAAGAGCGCTTCCCAGAGCGGTTCTTTGATGTGGGAATTGCCGAGCAGCACGCAATGACCTCCGCCTCTGGTTTGGCGCTCGGCGGGATGCACCCCGTCGTGGCGGTGTATTCCACTTTCTTAAACCGCGCCGTGGATCAGGTCATTATGGATATTGCGCTGCTAAAGCTGCCGGTAACCATCGTGCTTGACCGCTCCGGAGTTACCGGTTCCGATGGCGCTTCGCACAATGGCGTGTGGGATATGGCGCTCATGAGCATTGTGCCGGGAATGCATATTGCCGCACCGCGCGATGGCGCGCGCCTGCGGGAGCTCTTCCGCGAGTCGCTAGAGATTGAATCTGGCCCGTCCGTGGTTCGCTTCCCTAAGGGCAACCTGCTGCCGGATATGGAAGCGGTGGATACGTTGGGAGATGGCGTAGACATCCTGCACTATGGCGAAGCTGATGCCGGCGAGGACACCCCAGAGGTGCTCATCGTGTCCATCGGTGCCATGTCCGCGCGCAGCATCGAGGCTGCGAAGCAGCTGGGGGAGCAGGGCGTGAACGTTACCGTTGTTGACCCGCGTTGGGTAGCGCCGGTGGCAAGCTCTGTGGTGGCTCTCGCCGCTGACCACGACTTGGTGGTTACGGCAGAAGACGGCCTTGTCCGCGGCGGTATTGGCTCCATGATTTCGGAGGCCCTCAGCGCAGCCGAGGTCGATACTCCTGTGCGCCGACTCGGCGTTCCGGGATACTTCCCTAAGCACGGCTCTCGCGGCGAGGTTTTGGAAGAGTTCGGGTTGACGCCTGAGCTTATGGCGGCATCGATAAGCGAGTGGCTAGAAAACCTCACTGCTGATGCCAACGCGCGAGGAGAAAAGGACTAATCCTAGCCTGCTAAATATTCGTAGAAAAGACCGTCCACGATAATCGGGGCGGTCATTTCTATTTGCCATTCGCGCGCGCCCTCCGCGCGGAGGAAGGCAGCGACGTCGCCAGGCTGCCGGATGGCGCCGGCGACAGAATCAGGTCCGCGGTGGCGCTTATCGGCGCGCACACCTACCTTCGCCCATACCGCTGCACGCACAGCGGCAGGGCGGATAAGGAGTTCGGATGGCATACCGAGCTCAGCAGCGAGATCGGCGATATCCGCGCGGATAGTCTGGTAAATCTCCCATAGGTCCGAGTAGTCCTTGGCCCAGATGGTTTTGGAAGGAACCGGTTGTGGGGCGCGATGGACGCGAGGCCGCTGCTGCGGAGGAACGGCGCGGGCCTGGTGAAGTACAGCCATCCACTGGGCGGTGGCGCCCTTGCGCCGGCGGGGAAATCCCTTGACTCGGGCAAGATCGCCCGCAGTGGTGGGAAGGGTGCGCGCAATTTCTACCAGCGTCCTATTTGCTAATACCCGGCCGGGCGCAGTGTCCGTGCGCCGAGCGATAGCGTCGCGCTTGGCCCACAGCGCTCGAGCAGCAGCGAGCTGACTGCCGCTGCGCAAACTGGAGATGCCCTTCAGATCACGCCACGTGTGTGGCTGGGGAGCAGAGTCTCCGGAATGTTCCTGGACTATGGCGGAAAATTCTTCTAAAGCCCAGTCCATCTTGTCCTGTTCGGCCAAAATGTCGCGCAGGGCGTCGGCTAGCTCGAGGAGCAGTTCCACATCGAGCGCGGCGTAAGCCTTGAGTTCCTCGCTGAGCTGCGGGGTGGACCAGTCGGCGTCGCCGTAGCCCTTTTCCAATTCGACGTCAAAAAGCTCTGCGACCATAGTTCCCAGATTGGGCCGTTCAAATCCCGCGAGCCGTGCCGCCAGTTCCGTGTCAAAGATGGAGCCAGGGAAGAGACCGAGCCACCCGAGACAAGGCAAATCCGAATGGGCAGCGTGAATAATCCACTCCGCGCTGTTGAGCACTGGGGCAAGGGCGGCCGTGAGCTCCTCGCGGTGTCCTTCAGGGGCAAAAAGCATCGTGCCCGCGCCGCGGCGGCGAATTTGCACTAGGAAGGCGCGATCATCGTAGCGATAGCCGGAGGCGCGCTCGGTATCGATGGCAAAGGGGCCCGTACCCGCGGCGAGGCGGGCTGCGGCAGCGGTGAACTCCTCCGGGGTAGCAAGAACCGGCGGGACGCCTTCGAGCGGCCGGCTGCGCAATTCTGGCATATTAGCGGCCGAGCTCAGTGACGCCCTCAGGGGGTAGTCCGGCAACGTTGGCCAATACCTGGGCAAAGGCCTGCACGTGGGGTGCCAGATCGAGGCCTTCGGCAGTCCACGAAGCACGCATTTCAATCTGGTAGGCGCGCGGTGGCCCGCCAATCTCGCCAAAACGCACGGACGCGGTGGACGTGACGGTGCCGCCCAAATTGGTGTGGCCGGCACCCTCCTGTTCTAAGCCTTCGTTGAGCCATTGCCACGCCACATCGGGCAAGAGCGGATCGCCGGCTACGGCGTCGTCCATATCCGCCTGGATATAGGCCACGAGGCGCATGGCGCCCTCCCAAGCCTCCTCAGCGCCCGGATCGTGGAGCAGGATGAGGCGACCAAAGGCGTCGCCCTCTGCATCGGTGGGCACGATATCTGGGTTGTCTTCGTTTCCCACCTCGAGGCCGATTGCGTGGCTAAACGGCGCAAGGCGTTGCGGTGGGCGAATGGAGCCTAGGGTGATCTCAGGGCGCAGGTTGGCCGCGTGCATGGACTCCACTGCTTGGGTGAAAGCGGCGGGGGTAGCTGGCTCGTGGGTTTCCGCCTGCCCGTGCAAAGGGGTGGGGGCGGAGGCCTCGGTGCTGCGTGGGGTGGTCGATTCGGAATTGCTCACGACGTTCAAGCTATAGTTTCGCGTCCTCTAGCTGGGGGAGGCGCGCCGATGCGTGGGCGTGTCGTCCTCCTCGTGGCCGAGAAGTGACAAGGTTTCATATCCAACTTATGATGGATGTGTTCGTTAACCCAAAGGCTTCTGCAAAGGAGAACGCAATGGCGAAGCTTGATTACAAGGAACTCAACGCGGTTCAGCAATATTCCCAGCACGCAGTTTTTAAGGTGATTCCGGGCGCGCTCGGCACCGAGCGAGCGGAGATCATCGCCCAAGCGCAGGAGTTCTTTGCCGGCGTGGAAGAGGCCGGAAAGGTAACCGTGCGCGGCATTTACGACCTCACGGCTATGCGCGATTCCGCCGACTTCATGATCTGGTGGCACGCCGAGGAATTCTCTGACCTACAAAAGGTCTTCGGGGACTTCCGCCGCGAGACCACCCTGGGCCAGGTCAGCGAAGTGACCTGGGTAGGCAATGCCTTGCACCGTCCAGCAGAGTTCAATAAGTCCCACCTGCCATCCTTCATCATGGGTGAGGAGCCCAAGGAGTGGATCTCGGTATACCCCTTCGTGCGCTCTTATGACTGGTACACCATGGACGATGAAAAGCGCCGCCGCATCCTCATGGAGCACGGTATGCAGGCGCGCGACTACCCCGATGTGCGCGCAAATACCGTCCCAGCCTTTGCCCTGGGTGACTATGAGTGGATTTTGGCCTTCGAGGCGGACGAGCTCCACCGCATCGTCGACCTGATGTACCTGATGCGCTACACCGAGGCCCGCCACCACGTGCGCGAGGAGATTCCCTTCCACACCGGCCGCCGCGTCAAGGACGTAGCAGAGCTCATTGCAGTACTGCCCTAAAAGAAACGCCGCCTAGCAGTAACCCTGCTCGGCGACGTCCCTTTGCTGCGCCCCGTCACTAGCCTGCAAGTTAGGCTACTGGCAGGGCGCTCTTTCTTGTGCATGCCACCTTAGGCGGTGCCACCTTCTACCGGCTTTTCCTCCAAGTCCAGGCAGATGGAGTTGATGCAATAGCGCAAGTCGGTGGGGGTATCGTAGCCCTCGCCCTCAAAGACGTGCCCCAGGTGAGATTCGCAGTTGGCGCACAGAACCTCTACGCGGCGCATGCCGAGCGAGTTGTCTTCGCGCTCAATGATTTTGTCTCCTGCGAGTGGGGAGAAAAAGGAAGGCCAGCCGCAGTGGGACTCAAACTTTTCCGTAGAGCGGAAAAGCTCGGTTCCACACGCGCGGCAAGAATAGACCCCCTCGGTGGTGGTATTGGTGTACTCGCCTACGTGGGGCGGCTCGGTGCCGGCCTCGCGCAGGACGTAGTATTCCTCGGGGCTTAAGCGCTGGCGCCATTCGGTATCGGCAATGAGCTTGAAATCGGTCATGGGCCGAGTCTAAACCGTGCTGCGCGCGGCACGCCACCAGCCGGCGACCGTAGCGAAAATTGCGACGATAAGCAGCGCCCATCCCACCGTTGCCGTGAAAAAATTCATCCAGCGACCAGCATCCGGGTGCGCTGTAGACGCCCAGGAAACGGGAGCCAGATAGAGGAAGGCTGCAAACCACGCACCCGCAGAATGGAAAACCGAACGCTTGAGTACAACGGTAAACATCAATGGGAATAGCCACATAGAGTAATACTGCTGGCCAAGGGAAGACAGGAAGAAGATGCCCACCATGATCGCCCCGCTGGTCGTCAGTGCCCACAAGGTCGGGTCGGAGTTGCGCCAGCGCAAAAGTCCGAGAATCGCTGCGGCCGAAAGCGCGGCAAATATCAACCACACGGTCCAATACAGTCCCGCGCCAAAGTCAACGTAGGCGCGGAAGCCTGCCCAGGAAGAATTGGCATAGTCACGGGTTTCTGAGAGGTAGGGCAGGAGGTTATCCACAAATCCGCTAGCGCCCGGCACGAGCGGCCACGCTAGAAGGTTGAGAACTGCCGGTACGCCAATGCCAGTCGCGAGACTGCGCCATTGCAGCTTGACCAAGGGCAGGAAGAGCAACGGCGCAAATTGCGGCTTAATGACGATGGCCAAGCCAATGACCACGCCGGCCACCCAGCCCAGCCATGGGGTGCGCTCGGCGCGCAAGAAAGACCACAAGAACACGGCCATGCATAGCAAGAGAATGCCGTTGATATTGGTAAATGCGAGCGTATTGGTCACCGATTCCGTGACAAAGGCCAAAGCGATAGTTACTGGCCACACTGCCGAAGTAAGTGTGCGGCCCACCGTAAGGGTGAGCACCGCTAGCGCTGCCACGATTGCAGCCGCGTTGGCGACGATGAATAGTCCCCGTGCCAACGAAAAATCCATGTGCGCTAGTGGTGCGAGCAGCAACGTGGCTCCCGGGGTATACAGGTACAGCGGGTCAACGTGGTTATAAGCCTGCTCATAGACCGGCTGGCCAGTGGCCATGCGTATCACAGCGTTATACACGGTGGTGAAATCATCCGTCGGCGTGCCATTGCGCGCGATGATGAAAACGCGATGCACAACAAGCAGGATGGCCACGGGCCAGGCGGCGGCATTGATTCGGGAATTCACGGCCCCTTAGTCTACGGCCTAGCGGGCGCGGGAATACCGCAGAAACACCGTGCCATCCTGATCGGCCGCGACATTTTCTAACTGCATGCGGCGATGGGAATGCTCGCCCTTAAAGGTCGCCATGGGAGTTTCCACGCCGGTAGATAGATGTGGGTCCAGGGTCAAATACATCTGGTCGATGGCATCGATGTCTACCAGCTGCCCTATCATTCCTGGCCCGCCCTCGCACAGCACGCGCTTAAACCCGCGGTCCTGCAAGACGGAAATGTAGTCCTGCACGGTTCCTTCGCCAGCATCGCAGATTTCCGCGCCTGTGGATTCGATGGTCGCGATGCGCTTTGCGAGCTCTTGATCGTCCCTGCTGCTACGGGGGACCAGGATGATGGGAGGGGTAGTAAAATCCGTGAAGAAGTCCGAGGTGACATCAAACTCAAGGCTGCGGGAAGGCACCGCAATCGGAGCCGGCCGCGAACCATCCCCGTTAGGTTTTACTCCGGAGTAGTCCTCCGCGCGCACCGTTTGCGCACCCACCAGCACGACGTCTGCCCAGTTACGTAGCGCAGCAAAAAGCTGCCCATCAGTGTCATTTCCCATGGCTTCGGAAACGTGGTTCATGGTTGCCGATCCAGTTAGTGTGCTGACCATATTTGTGCGGACGGTGAATACTTCACCGGAATCGGGGCCCAATAGCGAAGAGATATCCATGTCTTCCCAGCCTAGTCAAGGCACCAGATACCCAGCACGGCAAAGTACCGGGCATAGCCACAGGAGTGGGGCTTACACCAGGCGGATGAGTATTACACCAAGCAAGATCACTGCAATGCCGGCTACCTGGCGCATTGCGACTCGCGCACCCCGCAGGCGATCAATGAGCACGGACCCCAACATGGAACCGAGAAGTGTTGCCACCACAGTAAGCCCAGTGCCAATTTGTGGTACTAAGGCCGCGTTGCCAAAGACAAACATGGCTCCCAAGGCGCCGCCTGCCCACATCCACCACGGATTAGCCTTACCCTCGGGACGCTCAATGCGAGGGCGCCAGCGCAAAACAATATTGAGCATTACGAGCGCGGAAACGCCGATGCTAAAAGAGACCAAAGCCGCACTAACGGGCGATCCGGTGATCTGCCCCAGGTGGCCGTTGATGGCGGATTGGCATGCGGTAAAGCAACCAAAGACAAAGCCGGCGAGGCGCCAAAGCCACAACGCTATAGCGCTGTCTTCTTGCTTCGTCGGCGCGCCGGGGCTAGCGACGATAGAAATCACTCCGCCGAGAACAACTAGTGCCCCTAGAGCGCGAATAAGGGACAGTGGGGAAGTGGGGGAGTCAAACAGCCCAAAGTGGTCGATGACAAGGCCCATCATGATTTGGCCCGCGATGGGAAGGACTACGGTCTGAACCGCACCCAGATGAGGAAATAGCAGGATATTTCCAGTAAGCGCAACCACGCCGAGCAGACCACCGAACCAAATCCACAGCGGTTCCCCAAAGGCACGGGAAATGCCGAATTCGCCGCCGGTGACGGCTGTCGCAATGACAAGCAAAGTCATCGTGCCCACGGCAAACGAAATGAGCGATGAGGAAAACGGCGTGCCAGTAGACGCGCGAAGGCGCGTATTAACCAGGGTCTGAACGGGCAGAACGAGTCCGGCGATAATGCCTAAGAGAATCCACAACACGTCGGGACACTTTACAGACATATAAAGAAACCCGCCCAAGCTCCTATGGGGTGGAGCGATGGGCGGGAAATAGTGGTCCTAACTGGGATTGAACCAGTGACCTTTCCGGTGTGAACGGAACGCTCTCCCACTGAGCTATAGGACCTTGCGGTGGCTAAATCTACACCGCACCAAATTCAAACACCTAATTGGCTGGGCAGTGGTGCACATCAGAGGGAGGGTGCACATCAGAGGGAGGCGGCCTGTGGTCCACTGCCTTCGGAGAATCACACCAGTGTGTTTTGGAATGGCCCGAATGTGAAAAGCGGGTGCCGGAAAGAATGCCGCTGGGCTGGGGATTTGGAAACTGGCGCGGAGCACGATAATGTTTCTTCTCGCACCGCAACGGTACAAAGTTTGCGGGGCAATGCGGATGTAGCGCAGTTGGTAGCGCATCACCTTGCCAAGGTGAGGGTCGCGAGTTCGAGTCTCGTCATCCGCTCCACGCTTTTCTAGGGGTTTGCCTGTGAAGAGTGATTCTAAATGAATAGCGCGCGATTAGCTCAGTGGGAGAGCGCTTCCCTGACACGGAAGAGGTCACTGGTTCAATCCCAGTATCGCGCACAAGGACTTTGTCCTAGAAACCGGGCCTGGTTTCGCATGCGGATGTAGCGCAGTTGGTAGCGCATCACCTTGCCAAGGTGAGGGTCGCGAGTTCGAGTCTCGTCATCCGCTCCAGCACTGTATTGTGTGAGGCGGTATCGCCACGGTGGAATGGCCGAGTGGTGAGGCAACGGTCTGCAAAACCGTGCACACGGGTTCGATTCCCGTTTCCACCTCAACTTCTTAATGCCTTCGGGCATTAAGCGCGATTAGCTCAGTGGGAGAGCGCTTCCCTGACACGGAAGAGGTCACTGGTTCAATCCCAGTATCGCGCACAGGGTTCCTTTTAGAACCCGTGGCAAACTTATGTTTGCCACGCGGATGTAGCGCAGTTGGTAGCGCATCACCTTGCCAAGGTGAGGGTCGCGAGTTCGAGTCTCGTCATCCGCTCCACATAGCCGCTCCAGAAATGGAGCGGCTTTTTCTATGTCTACATGTGCTCGTTCTCAGGCCCGCTCTTCCGCGACCCTACTTCGAGGCGTCCAGGGATAAGAACGCTTGCAATTGAGTTGCCATGCCTTAAATAGTGATAAATGCCTCTTTTTATTTCTGAAAAGGAACTCATTCCCAGTTCGCGCCGACATATGGCTCGACGCGCTGCTTATCGCGATTGCCGCTCTGGCAAACCGCGCGGCTAGTATGTCTGACAATTCAACTTGTGCATTTTCAACACAAAAGGAGCTATCTATGGGCTACCGCGTACCTTGGCTGCGCCGCACGGCGGCAGCAGTCGGCACTGCAGCACTGGTTCTGGCCGGGTCGATGCCTGCCGCCTTCGCGCACGACTCCGTTATTGGCGGTTCTGTCAAAGACGGCGACCAACTCGACGAGTTTCCTAAGGAAATCACCCTCGAGTTCTCTGGCATCCCCAAAGAAGACTTCAACACCTTTGCCGTGACCAACGTGGATACTGGTGAAAAAGTCTTTAGCCAGGAACCAAAGCTACATGAGCGGGATCTCACCATTGAAACTCCTGCGGATGTCCATCCTGGGCCGGGTAACTACCAGGTGGGCTTCCAGATCACGTCGTCGGACGGACACGCTACCCGCGGGGGAGTGGAATTCTCCGTCAAGGGGGACTCCACCGAGAGCACCGAGGCGGCTGAAGCTGATTCGGCGTCCCAGGATGGGGATGAGGGTTTGCCGACCGCGCTAAAAATCATCCTGGGTGTGGGCGGTGTTTTGGCAATCGCCGCAGTAGTTGCCCTATTTATTGCCAAGTCTCGTCGCATTGATTCGGAAGGTGAAAAATAATGTCCAAGATTTCTAGCATCGCCCTTGTGGGCTTGACTGTGGCCGGCCTCGCCCTGGCGGGTTGCTCACCACAAAACCAAAATGACTCCACCGAGTCGAAGGCAGATGCTTCCACTAGTGTCGGGAAAACATCCTCCGCTGCGGAATCTAAAGAACTGACCTTTGAGGACGCTGTCGTGCGAGCCAACGAGGACAAGGATATGACCGCCATCTTTGGCAACCTAGTCAACCATTCCGATAAGGACATCACCATCACTGGATTTTCCACCAGCCTCAACGCCAAGGTGAACCAGATGCATGAGACCGTCGATGGAAAGATGCGGGAAATGTCGAGCCCATTGGTAGTTAAAGCTGGCGAATCCCACGAGCTGGCACCTGGTGGTGACCACTTCATGCTCATGGAGATGGAAAACCACATCGCTCCCGGCGAATCCCTTGACCTCAAAGTGGAACTAGAGGGCGGCGAAGAGCTCGACCTGGGCGAGATTCAAACGCGCAGCATGCCCGCCGGCGATGAGGACTACGGCGATATGAAAGACCACCAGATGGAGGGACACGAACACTAGCTATGTCTGGATTCAGCAGAAGGGGGTTTCTCACCGGCGCTGCGGTATCGACCAGCGCCTTCGCGTTGGCTGGCTGCGCTGATCAGGGCTCTTCCCCGGATGCTCAGGCGCAGGATGGACCTGCGCTTGCCGACGCCCTCGTGGCATTCGACGGTAAACATCAAGCGGGTATCGCTACCGCAGCGCAGGCCCACCTGAATTTGGTGGGGTTCGACCTTAAAAGGGACGTCGACAAGCGGGGGTTCGCCAGCCTCATGAAGCTGTGGACCGAGGATGCGCGCGCGCTGTGTACGGGGGAGGCGCCGCTGGGCACTTTAGAGCCGGAGATGGTGCAGCAACCCGCCAATCTAACTATCACCTGCGGTCTAGGCGAAGAGGTTTTTAACCTGCTCGGAGTGGATAAGCCGCGGTGGCTGGGAGATGTGCGTTCCTTTCAACGCGATGCGCTGGAGCCCAAGTGGGGACAAAGCGATATCGTCTTGCAGATCTGCTGCGATGACCCACTGATGAATACCTACGCCCTGCGGCACATGGTGCGCGCGGGCGAGCACTATGCCAGCGTGAAATGGCTGCAGCAGGGCTTTATTAACGCCTATGGTAGCCAGGAAAAGGGCGCCACCGCGCGCAATATGTTCGGACAAAAGGACGGCACTGTTAACCCGCGCAGCGAGGAGGACTTCGCAGCCCAGGTGTGGATCGATAAGGGGCCGCAGTGGGCCAATGGGGGAACGGCGATGGTGGTACGCCGCATCCGCATGAACGTGGATACATGGGAAAAGCTGGATCGCTCTTCCCGCGAGAACGCTGTCGGCCGCAAGCTCGATACCGGTGCCCCACTTACCGGTAAGGATGAATTCGACGCTGCGGACTTCGATGCGGTAGATGACTATGGACTGCCGGTTATCGATAAGAACTCACACATGGCCGTGGCCGCCCCGCCCGCTGACCACCCAGAGCAGCGCATCCTACGCCGCCCGTATAACTATGAGTTAGCTCCCGATGGCAAGGACGGGCAGCTATCCAATATTGGGCAGGTTTTTATCTGCTACCAGCAGGATCCCACCAAACAATTTGAGCCTATCCAGGCCCGATTGGATGAATCTGACCTAATGAATGAATGGCTGACCCATATTGGCTCCGCTATGTATTTCTGTCCGCCGGGCACCCTTGCTGCCGATGGGCGTGAATCATGGTGGGCAAAATCGCTCTGCGAGCATGCAGGGTTGTAGAATAGCTATCCGTAAATTTAAATAGCGGACGCGGCCAGGTATGCCGCCGACGCACGAGCGCAAAAAGGAGCGCGATTATGGCGGAACTCATCCCCGCAGTACCGGTCAATTACGATTCCTTCACCGTGCCCGCCGGCCAGGCCGTGGGCGCAGCAATGCGAGAGCTCAACCTTCCCAATAAGGGCCCGGAGGCTGTCGTAGTCGTTCGCGGTGAGGACGGCACTCTCTTTGATTTGTCGCACACCCCAGACACGGAATCCACCTTCACCCCGGTAGCCGCCTGCGAGGAAGACGGCCGCGCCGTCATCCGCCACTCCTGCGGCCACGTTATGGCCCAAGCCGTGCAGGCCGAGTTCCCTGGCACCAAGCTGGGTATCGGCCCTGCCATTGAAAATGGCTTCTACTTCGATTTTCAGACCGCCGAGCCTTTCACACCGGAAGATCTCAAGGCGATTGAAAAGCGCATGAAGAAGATCATCAAGGGCGGCCAGCGCTTCGAGCGCCACGTCTATGAATCCGCGGAGGAAGCAGAAAAGGCCCTCGCCGAGGAGCCTTTCAAGCTCGAGCTGGTCCAAGACAAGGGTAACGTTGACCCTGACTCCGACGAGGCCGCAGAAGTCGGTTCCGGCGATCTCACCCACTATGACAACATCAACCCGCGCACCGGGGAAGTAGAGTGGTTCGATCTCTGCCGCGGCCCGCACGTGCCAACCACCAAGTACATCCCGGCCTTCACGCTGACCCGTTCTTCTGCCGCCTACTGGCGCGGCGACCAGTCCAAGGCTGGCCTGCAGCGCATCTACGGCACCGCTTTTGAGTCCAAGGAAGCGCTGGGGGCCTACCAGACCATGGTGGAAGAGGCCGAAAAGCGCGACCACCGCCGCCTGGGTCAGGAACTAGATCTCTTCTCCTTCCCGGATGAGATTGGCTCCGGCTTCCCGGTATTCCACCCGAATGGTGCGACCGTGCGCATGGAGATGGAAAACCACTCCCGCAACCGCCACGTACAGGCTGGGTACTCCTTTGTTAATACCCCGCATATCACTAAGGGCGACCTATTCAAGAAGTCTGGCCACTTAGACTTCTACGCCGACGGCATGTTCCCGCCGATGCAGCTCGATGGCGAATATGACGAAGAGGGCAATACCGTCAAGGAGCCGCAAGACTACTACGCCAAGCCCATGAACTGCCCGATGCACAACCTGATTTTTGCATCCCGTGGTCGTTCCTACCGCGAGCTCCCGCTGCGTCTATTTGAGTTTGGTACCGTCTACCGCTACGAAAAGTCTGGCGTGGTCCACGGCCTGACCCGTGCCCGCGGCTTTACCCAGGACGATGCCCACATCTACTGCACCGAAGAGCAGTTGGAAGAAGAGCTGACCAAGGTCCTCGACTTCATCATTTCCTTGCTGAAGGACTACGGCCTGTCTGACTTCTACCTGGAGCTTTCCACCAAGGACCCGAATAAGTTCGTCGGTTCTGATGAGATCTGGGATCGCTCTACGTCTATCCTGCAGTCGGTTGCAGAAAAGTCCGGCTTGGAGCTGGTTCCGGATCCCGCAGGTGCAGCCTTCTATGGCCCGAAGATTTCGGTGCAGGCTCGCGACGCCATCGGCCGTACCTGGCAGATGTCTACCGTGCAGTTGGATTTCAACCTGCCGGAGCGCTTCGAGCTGGAATACACCGCGTCGGACGGCACGAAGAAGCGCCCAATCATGATTCACCGTGCGCTCTTCGGCTCCATCGAGCGATTCTTTGGCGTCCTGCTGGAGCACTACGCCGGCGCCTTCCCAGCATGGCTGGCACCGCACCAGGTGGTGGGCATTCCGGTGGCTGATGAATTCTCCCCGCACCTCGAAGAAGTTGCCGCCCAGCTGCGTCAGAAGGGTATCCGCGCCGATGTGGATACCTCTGATGACCGCATGCAGAAGAAGATTCGCAACCACACCACCGGCAAGGTTCCGTTCATGCTGGTGGCTGGCGCACGCGACGTAGAAGCTGATGCCGTATCCTTCCGCTTCCTCGACGGTACCCAGGTCAATGGTGTGCCGGTAAAGGAAGCCGTGGAGCTCATCGCCGCATGGGTAGCAGAGCGCAACAACGAGCAGCCGACCGAAGAGCTCATCAGTGCCCGACGCTAAGGAGACACACGAAACCGACAGCTCCGCCGTCGCTGAAAACCAAGCTGCGGTGGAGACCTTCGTTGACTCAGGTGCTGGCGAGCCGGACCGCCTAGAGCGGTTATGGGCGCCTTATCGCATGGCCTATATTGCCAAGCGATCAAAGGATCCCTTCGTCGAAGCCCCACAGGGCAGCGATGAAGACGGGCTCATCATTGCTCGCGGCAAGACGGTCTATGCATTGCTGAACCTGTTTCCGTACAACGCCGGGCACCTCATGGTGGTGCCGTATCGCAAGGAATCGCAGCTCGAGAACCTCACGCAAGAGGAATCTCAGGAGCTGATGGCCTTCGCGCAAAAAGCAGTCCGGGTACTCAAGAGAGTTTCGCACCCAGAAGCCATCAACGTGGGCCTGAACCTGGGGCGCGCTTCGGGCGGCTCGGTGGGAGATCACCTGCACCTACATGTGGTGCCAAGGTGGCCCGGGGATAGTAACTTTATGACTGTCCTCGATGGGACTAAGGTATTACCGCAGCTTCTGCAGGATACGCGCCGCGTACTGGCAGAAGGATGGCGCGAGATGGAAGAGGAGGATTCGCGTGCTTAGCGTGCATGGGCGAAAGCCCGCTGCCGTGGTGGTGGAACCTATAGCCAAGGCCTTTTTGAAGCTAGGTCTGACCCCGAATGTGGTCACGGTTGTGGGTACCATAGTCACCATTGCGATTTCGGTGATCCTCATTCCTACCGGCCATCTTTTTTCCGCTGCCGTTTTGTCCGGCCTCTTCGCCGCTTTCGACATGCTCGATGGCGCCATGGCGCGCCTGACCGGCAAGGCTACTGCCTTTGGTGCGACCTTGGATGCCTCCTGTGATCGCATCACCGATGGCGCATTGTTCAGTGCTATTGCATGGTGGCTGATTTATTCTGCGGATTCTTCCCGCATCACGGTTATTGCCTGCTTTGTCACCTTGGTATGTTCCCAGGTCATTTCCTATATCAAGGCTAGGGGAGAAGCGTCCGGATTCACGATGGTTGGCGGCCTGATCGAGCGCCCCGAGCGGCTCATTTTGGGCTTGGGCGGCATCGGCCTCGAAGGCCTAGGCGTACCGCATGCCATTGAGGTAGCGCTGTGGATCTTGGCCGTTGGCTCCGTCTTTACCGTGTGCCAGCGTATGGTTATTGCTGCCCGCCAGGAGCAGCAGTAGCTCGTACTGCACCACCTAATACCAGGAGGTTGTGACACCATGTGGGATAGAGAAGCCCTCTCCGCGGCGGGTTACCTCGCGGGATGGAAGGTGGTGCGCCGTCTGCCCGAGCCCATTGCGCGCACGCTTTTTCGCTGGGGTGCGGACTACGCAAGTGGCAACGGTCGCGGAATGGAGGGCTTGCGCCGCAACCTAGCGCGAGTGGTGGGCCCGGAAAACGTTACCCGCGCCTTGGTGCGCGATTCCGTGCGCTCCTATATGCGCTACTGGATGGAGGCGTTCCGCCTGCCAGCTATCCACGGTGATGCCGGGTTGCATCAGCGCTTGCTCAGCGGCTTGCAAGGCCTTGAGCATTTTGATGCTTCGGCTCAATCCGGCCGCGGTACTATTTTGGCTCTGCCGCATTCCGGTAATTGGGATATGGCGGGCGTCTTCCTCGTCGGCCATTATGGCCAGTTCACCACCGTTGCGGAGCGCCTTAAGCCCGCAGTGCTTTTCGACGCCTTTGTGGACTACCGCGAAACCCTCGGCTTTGAGGTTCTTCCCCTCACCGGCGGCGAAGCCTCGCCTTTTGCCCGCCTCAAAGAGGTGCTGGAAGCCGGTGGCGTGGTCTGCCTGCTGGCTGAGCGCGACCTGACCCGAAGCGGCGTTACCGTGGATTTCATGGGGGAAAAGGCCAATATGGCCGCCGGTCCCGCACAGCTGGCCCTAGAGACTGGCGCCGCCCTGCACGTGGTGCACTCGTGGTTTGCAGGCGAAGGCTGGGGACTATCGGTCTCCCCTGAGCTTGAGGTAACGGACCTGCAGGAGACAACTCAGCGCATGGCCGATGGCTTCGCCGCCAATATCCGCCGCCACCCGGAGGATTGGCATATGCTGCAGCCGCAGTGGAATGTGGACATAGAGAGGCGTCGGCAAGCGCGGGCAGCCAAAAATACCCGCAATGCCCGCCACACCGGGCCATCACAGGAAGGGGAGAGCTAGTGC
Source organism: Corynebacterium sp. c3Ub_189 (assembly GCF_039907195.1). Classification (NCBI taxonomy): domain Bacteria; kingdom Bacillati; phylum Actinomycetota; class Actinomycetes; order Mycobacteriales; family Corynebacteriaceae; genus Corynebacterium; species Corynebacterium sp. c3Ub_189. Next base: position 144,701 of record NZ_JASBOF010000001.1, read on the forward strand.
GCATAGGAATCGTATGCCCCTACTCCTTCGATGAACCAGGCGGAGTTCAAGCCCATATCCTTGATCTAGCCACAGTCTTCATTGAGCAAGGGCACTATGTACAGGTCATTGGCCCCGCTGCGGAATCCACCCAGCTGCCGGATTTCGTAGTCAAGGGAGGGCCGGCTTTCCCCATCGCGTATAACGGTTCGGTGGCCCGCCTGTCCGTGGGACCCCACGTAACACGCAAGGTAAAGCAATTCATCAAGGAGGGCGACTTCGATGTCTTGCACATCCATGAGCCTAACTCCCCGAGCTTTTCCATGACCGCGTTGGCCGTGGCCCAAGGTCCACTGGTGGCGACCTACCACGCCTCCGCATCGAGCTCCCTGGTGCTGACCCTGGCCAAACCTTTTCTCGTTCCCTTTTTGGAAAAGATCCGGGGTGGCATCGCGGTATCCGATATGGCGCGGCGGTGGCAGGTGGAGCAATTGGGTGGCGACCCGGTCCTCATTCCCAACGGCGTGGATACGTCGGTCTACGCGCAGGCTCGGCGCCGCAGCCCGGCCAAGGCCCCCGGCGATCCCCTGGAAGTTGTCTTCTTGGGACGGTTGGACGAACCTCGCAAAGGCCTCGATATCCTGTTGTGCGCGCTGCGCCAAGTACGCCATGATATTCGCGTGACCATCATGGGCGGTGGCCGCGCCCGCGAGGTCGAGGGCGTGGATTTTGTAGGCCGGGTCAGCGACGCCGAAAAGGCAGCAATCCTGGGCCGTGCCGATGTCTATGTGGCGCCAAATACCGGTGGTGAAAGCTTCGGCATCGTGCTGGTAGAAGCCATGGCGGCCGGCGCGGCAGTCGTTGCTTCCGATCTGGAAGCCTTCCGTGCTGTGTGCAATGCCGATTCCGACGAGGTTGCCGGCGCACTCTTTCGCAATGAAGACAGCGAGGATCTGGCTCGCGTCCTCAACGAGGTGCTTGATGATGCCGAGTATCGGGCCCAGTTGGTGCGCAATGGCGTCCAACGCGCCAGCACCTATGACTGGGACCATGTAGCGGCAGCCGTGATGCAGGTCTACGAGACTGTCCAAGACGGTACCAAGGTGAGGGTAAAGCGTTGATGGCCATTGAAATTGCCCTAATCCTCTTCCTACTTATCATCGTAGGTTTGTGGGCGCTTTTTACCGCCCAGCGGCTTAACTCGCTGCACATCCGCACTGATGCCTCGCTGGCCCAGCTACAGGCGGCACTAGACCGCAGGGCAGCGGTGACAGCGGTGGTCGCACCAGAGCTCGCGGCGCTAGCTCAGCGAGCAGAGTCTACCGAGCTCTATCAGGGCCATTTCGAACCGCGCACGATGGCCGAGCGGGAACTATCTGCCGCCATAGTGAGGGAGTTTCCCGCGGACCGTCGCCCTGCTGCGCTTGCCGACGCCGAGGGCCGCATCCAACTTGCCCACCGCTTCTACAACGAGGCGGTCAGTGACACTCGCGCGCTGCGCCTGCGACCTGCGGTACGCCTCTTTCATCTGGGCGGCACCGCAAAACTGCCGGAATATTTTGACTATATGCTGGCCGAGTAGCCAGCAGAGCTAACTCAGGACGCAAGTGCGTGCCGGCCGCGTCGGCGGCGGAATACCGGCTTCGCCTCGGTGCTGGCGGCCGTGCCTTCCTCCGGGGCGTTAGGCGCTTGCTGCTGCACCTGCGCCCGCTCGATCTTCGACGCCAGGGCCACCTCGGCTGCAAACCAGACAAGTCCGATGATGGCCATGACAACGATGAGGATATTGCGGGCTACCAATAGGTAGACGGCAAACATGTTCTCGCCCACGTGGTTCCAGATGTAGTCATAGTTGAATGGGTAGACCAAGGTGCCCAGCACGGCAGCGATAATGGTGCAGGACGCTAACAAGGCTTGGAATACCCGCAAGGGAGCGAATCCTTCCGGTAGGCGCTGGCGGATCACCACGGCAAGCAAGGGGCCCAGCCAGACGATGTATTGCGGGGAGAAAACCTTATTCGTCGCGATAAGAAGCAGGACCGTAACGGTAAAAAACGCCATGGTCGTGCGGGTGGTCCATCCGCCGGCGCACAGCCGGTACAGCGCCCATCCCACTGCGAAGACGAGCATGGCAATGGTGGCAATTGTGCTCCACGTCATTGCGGTATCTACGCCAGGCCCGGAAATTTCAAAGCTCTTGGACGGCGCGTAGCCCAGGTGCCACCGCCCCGGAGCGCGATGTGCCTGCAGCAACAGGAACGTCGCCGGGATGGACTCCAACTGGAGACCGCGCACGCCCTGATAACTCAGCGGTGAAAGCAGGCGCTCGGTGCCAGAGGCAGCTATCGTGACGGTGCAGACCGCGACGATGGTGCAGAAAAACGCGAGTAGGCGCTGCCAGGTTGCGGATCTGTTGAAGCGGCCCACCAAGCCGGCAGCGAGGACTCCTGGCCATAGCTTCATCGTGGTGGCAAAGCCCAGTACCGCCGAGGCGATGAGCGGGCGGGTAGCTAGAAGGGCGGCTGCCCCGGCTACGGCTAGGGCGGGGAATATATCGAGACGCCACACAAAGGTGTGGCCAGCTGCGGTGCCGAAGAGCACCCAGAACCAGGCGGCCTGGAAACTGCGCGGTTGAGCCGAGTGGTGGCGCAGGAGGAGGGCTAAAAAGGCGGCGTCAACAAGCAGGGTCATAATGGTGAAGCCGATATAGAATGCGTTGATATTCTCGCCGGTGAGCCACCCCAAAAGCACCGTGGGCCACGTGCCCGCGTGAGGGTATTCGGTCATCATTGTCGGGTCATCGCCAAAGATCCCGGCAAAATAATATGCGACATCGCCCCTGGGATTGTGGTTAATCTTGAGTAAGTAAATAAGGACAAGGCGGGCGATGACCCACCCAATCCATACTGCTGGAACAGAAGCGATGCGTTTCACTCGAAAGACTTTATTCAATGCGCGCCTACTTCGGTAGCGGACATAGTTTCTTCTAGAAAATTCCTCCACTTTTGCGCCCAGATGTGGGGGACGGATTGGAAAAACAAACTGACGGCTCGTCCAGTGAGTAGTGTGGACGGCAATTGCTAGGAAAATGATATAGGGCATAAGGAGCGTGCAGATGGCATCTATTCGCGAGGTCTTGGCCGTCGAGGAAACCAAAATGGCCGATGTCTTTAAAGGCCCTGCTGTGGAGTCGCGAATTGAACGTACCTTCGGCGGGCAGATTGCTGCTCAAGCAGTGGCCGCAGCCCAGCGCACTGTGTCCGGCAAAGACATCCACTCCCTGCATGGCTACTTTGTAGGCCCTGGCAATGCGAGCCAGCCAATTGAGATCCGTGTCGAACGCATTCGGGAGGGGAGATCATTTGCCAACCGGCAGGTGCGTGTCTACCAGGGGGAAGTGCTCCTGTTTACTCTCATGGCTAGTTTTCACCGCGACGGCGACTATGGTCCGCAGCATCAGGACGCCGCGCCGAAGGTGCCAGGGCCCGAGGAAGTAGTTCGGATTGGCGGCGGAGCCCCGTACTCCACCAGGATTATCCTCAAGGAGTGGGAGGAATGGGATATTCGCCTCGTGCCAGAAGAAGGACGCGATCCGGTGGCTGCAGAGCGCACCGGTGCAGGCTATCGGCATATTTGGTTCCGCAATACTGGCAGACTGCCTGCGGATTCTTCCTTCCATTGTGCGGCGCTGACCTTTATGTCTGATATGACGCTGATTCGCTCGGCCCTGATTCCGCATCAGGGAGAGAAAGTGCAATTGGCCAGCCTTGATCATGCGATATGGTTTCTGCGCCCATTCCGCGTGGATGAGTGGTTGCTATATGAGCAGGTATCACCTACGGCGTCGAATGCGACGGCGGTTGCGCGTGGCAAGATTTTTACCGAGCAGGGTGAACTGGTGGCCTTGGTGAATCAAGAGGGGCTTACACGTTATTTAGATGAAAATTTGGGCAGCGGCTCTGCCCATGGCAATTGGCACAACGTATAAGAATGTCCCGCTTATAAGGGGGTCGCTTTCACGCATTCGTGCAGCACACGTATAATTGCCACCAGTTTCAGCACCCGATTAGAAAGGGACTACATGTCAGGCCACTCGAAATGGGCAACTACCAAGCATAAGAAGGCTGCCAACGATGCCAAGCGTGGCAAGGAATTTGCCAAGCTGATCAAGAACATCGAAGTGGCGGCTCGTACCGGCGGTGGTGACCCAGCGGCTAACCCAACCCTTGATGACATGATCAAGAAGGCCAAGAAGGCCTCCGTCCCCAATGACAATATTGAGCGTGCTCGCAAGCGCGGTTCCGGTGAAGAAGCCGGCGGCGCCGATTGGGAAACCATCATGTACGAAGGCTACGGCCCGAACGGTGTAGCCATGCTTATTGAGTGCCTTACGGATAACCGCAACCGTGCGGCAACCGACGTGCGTACCGCGATGTCCAAGAATGGCGGCAACCTGGGTGAGTCCGGCTCTGTGGCCTACATGTTCACTCGTACCGGCTACGTCTTGGTAGAAAAGGGCGAGCTAACGGAGGATGACGTCTTGATGGCCGTGCTGGAAGCAGGCGCGGAAGAGGTCAAGGACCAGGGCGAGAAGTTTGAGATTGTTTGCGCGCCGACGGACGTGCAGGCCGTGAAGGACGCGCTCAAGGACGCCGATATTGAGGTCGATGACTCCGACAATGACTTCCGTGCGTCTGTCGAGGTACCGCTGGAGGCCAATGACGCCAAGAAGATTTTCCGCCTCATCGACGCCTTGGAAGACTCCGACGATGTGCAAAACGTCTACACCAATATGGATCTCTCCGATGAGGTTCTAGCCGAGCTGAACGAGGACTAACCACCTCGCCGCAAGGACGGCTCTTAGCGCCGGTAGCGCTCCGTGGGTATTGCCCGCAGGAGACGTTACCGGCGCTTCGTTATGGCGCAACTGGATGCTACGCTTGTAGAACACCTGTGTGTAGTCCATAATGGGGCAGTAGGCGGTGCACAGTGGTGCCAACATGACAGTGGGGGAGAGATGAACCTAGAAGGAATGCGCGTGATGGGAATTGACCCAGGCTTGACGCGCTGCGGACTTTCCGTTGTTCAGGCTGGTCGTGGCCGAGCGATCCTTCCCGTTTCTGTCGGTGTGGTGCGCACCCCTAGCGATAAGGACTTGACGGAGCGCCTGCTGCGCCTTTCGGTGGCGGCGAAAGAGTGGATGGATGACTATTCGCCAGATGTGGTTGCGATCGAGCGCGTCTTCGAACGCGGCCAGGTGTCCACAGTCATGCAAACGGCCCACGTCGTAGGGGTACTGGTGCTAGCCGCGGCTGAACGCGATATTCCGGTGTACATGTACACCCCGTCCGAGGTGAAAAAGGCCATCTCTGGACACGGGCGCGCTGATAAGAAGCAGATGACCACCATGATTACCCGTATTCTGGGGTTGACTGAACCGCCCAAGCCTGCCGACGCCGCCGACGCTCTTGCGTTGGCAGTGTGCCACTGCTGGCGTGCCCCTGCCATTGTGCGGATGGACCATACCGGCCTCGGGCTTGGTGCTAAGACCAGCGGCGTGCGCGGCCAGGGCAAGAAGCGCTAGGGAATTTTACTGAGAGTGGAAGGATAAGAAGCCAATGATTGCTGCACTGCGTGGAGAGGTAATCCATATTGGACTCGACCATGGGGTTATCGACTGTGCAGGCGTGGGGTACAAGTTTTTAGCTACCCCACAAACGCTGGGCACCTTGCGCCGCGGGGAACAAGCCACGGTTCTTACTAACTTGGTGGTTAAGGAAGATTCTCTGACTCTCTATGGCTTTAGCGCTGATGAGGATCGCGAGATGTTCCATGTGCTGCAGTCCGTGTCCGGCCTAGGTCCCAAGCTGGCCCTGGCGGCGCTGTCGGTTATGGGTGCAGGGGAGCTCGCTGCGGCAATTGGTGGGGAAGATGTAAAGGCGCTGCAGTCTATCCCGGGCGTCGGCAAGCGTATGGCCCAGCGCTTGGCGCTGGAGCTGAAAGATAAGGTAGCGGCCTTTGCGCCAAGCGCGCCCGCGGCCGCAGGCTCCGTTGATACCGCCGTCGCGCCGACCGGTGGTGCCGTGGTAGAAAGCGTGACTGAGGCACTCATTGGCCTTGGGTTTACCGATAAGGGGGCGCGCCCCGTGGTGGAATCCGCCTACGCGGACAATCCCGATGCCGATACGTCCTCTCTCTTGCGTGCGGCGCTGGCGCAGCTGGGCAAGAAGAAATAACCGGCAGGAAGGCTGAAAAATCATGTCCGATATTGAGCGCACCGAGTTCAATCTCCCTGAGGGCCTCGACGCGGCGCACGCCACCCAGCGCAATAGCGATGTGGATGCCACCGCACACTCCGAGGAGCATGATATTGAACGCTCCTTGCGTCCCAAGTCGCTCGAGGAATTTATCGGCCAACCCAAGGTGCGCGAGCAGCTCTCCCTTGTGCTTAAGGGGGCAAAGAACCGTGGGGTCACGCCCGACCACGTTTTGCTTTCGGGGCCGCCGGGCCTGGGCAAGACCACAATGGCGATGATTATTTCCCAGGAGCTGGGGACCTCGCTGCGTATGACTTCCGGGCCCGCTTTGGAGCGCGCCGGTGATTTGGCCGCAATGCTTTCCAACCTTATGGAAGGCGATGTCTTGTTCATCGATGAGATTCACCGCATTGCCCGGCCAGCAGAAGAAATGCTGTACATGGCAATGGAGGACTTCCGCATTGACGTCATCGTGGGCAAGGGACCTGGCGCTACTTCTATTCCGCTAGAGATCCCGCCATTTACCCTGGTAGGTGCGACTACGCGCGCCGGCATGCTCACCGGCCCATTGCGCGACCGCTTCGGTTTCACCGCGCAGATGGAGTACTACGACACGGCCGATCTTACCCAGGTGATCAAGCGCGCCGCCCACATTTTGGACGTGGAAATTGACCACGATGCGGCAGTAGAAATTGGCTCTCGTTCGCGCGGAACACCACGTATTGCTAACCGTTTGCTGCGCCGCGTGCGTGACTATGCCGAGGTCAATGGCACCGGCCTGATTGATCTCAGTGCGGCCCAGGGAGCGCTCGAAGTCTTTGACGTGGATGACATGGGACTTGACCGCCTCGACCGGGCGGTGCTCAATGCCTTGATTAAGGGGCACGGCGGCGGACCGGTTGGCGTGAGCACGCTAGCCATCGCAGTGGGCGAGGAACCCTCGACTGTCGAGGAGGTGTGTGAGCCTTACCTGGTTCGTGCCGGGATGGTTGCGCGCACTGGGCGCGGCCGTGTAGCTACCGCTGCTGCGTGGCGGCACCTGGGGCTTACCCCGCCGGAGGGCGCGGCCGGGCTGTTTTAATTCAGGGGCTAGCCTGCTTGGCGATGCCCCCCCCCTTGGGGTTTCTGTGCGCACCGCCGTCTGGCACACTAGGGTGCTATGGAAATCATCATTCTCATCATTATTGGCATCCTCTTCGTCGTTCCCTCGTTTATGGCCATGCGAAAGCAGCGCCAGCGCCAAAATGAGATGCAGGTCCTCCAGAATTCCCTGCAGCCGGGCGACGCCATCGTTACGGCGGGCGGCGTGCACGGCGTGGTGCGCAGCACTGGCGACAAGGATGTGGATCTAGAAATCGCCCCTGGCGTGGTGGTTACTTTTGACAAGATGGCGGTCATTCGCACTGAGCAGGAGGCCAATGAGCTTGCGCGCCCTGCTGCTGGGGAAGAGAAGAATGATGCGGCAGATAACCTGCCTGATGAGAAGTACCCTCCGTTTGACGGCCAGGAGAAGGAATAGCCGGCTATTTCCTAAGAGTTGCCTTAACGTTTACTAGGTGGGTGGAGCCTTCGCGGAGCGTAGACCCCATCACACTTTGAGTCTTTTCCGGACCTCGTTAAGGAAAACTCCGCCTGATGACGTACGATTGTGCGTTGTTGACGTGCCTGCGCCATGTGGCGGGGCCGTATTTAATGTTTAAACACCCTGTTATAAGCAGCACAGGAGATTATCGTTGCCCGCAAAAACCCGTGGCGCTATGAAAAATAGCAAACGCCAATGGCCGAAGCGCGCGATCGCGCTTTTCGTTCTCATTGTGGTTGTTATCTATGCGCTTATCTTTTTAACTGGTAGCCGTCAAAGCACCCCAAAGCTTGGCATCGACTTGCAGGGCGGTACCCGCGTAACGCTGGCGCCGCAAGGCGAGGAACCCACCCAAGACCAACTCAAGCAAGCACGCAACATTTTGGAACAGCGTGTTAACGGCATGGGTGTTTCTGGTTCTGAGGTTGTCATCAACGGCAATACCCTGGTCATTACCGTGCCAGGTGAGGACGCCTCCCAGGCACAGGCTGTGGGCCAGACCTCGCAGCTGTTCTTCCGTCCGGTGGCTAAGCCCTCCATGCCGGATATGGAAAAGCTCAATAAGGAGCTGGAAGATATGGCCAATCGCTGGGTGAAGTACGACGTACTGAGCGCAGATGAGGCCAATAAGCAGATGGAACAGATGACCAAGGGCATCGCTCAGCAAGAAGCGCAGATGACTGGCAAGGAGCCAAAGAAACAGAAGGCTCCTAAGGTCAGCGCCAAGCCGCTTGAGGAGCCAAGCAACTCCATTGAGCAGACTAAGCGCCGCGATGAAGTTACGGAGATGCTCCTGAAGGACCGTCAGTCCGAGGACCCGACCACCCAGGCGGCAGCCTCCGCGCTGATGACCTGCCAGGGCAGCAGCGATCCACTGGCCGGCGCCGATGATCCTGCAAAGCCATTTGTGACCTGTGACTACTCCAACGGCAACCCGTACGTTCTGGAGCCCGCACCGCTTCTCAATGGCATCAAGGACGAAAACGGTACCCGCCTCACCGGTAACGAGATCGATACCAATTCTCCTATCGAAGGCGGCCTAAACGGTCAGTCTGGCCAGATGGAGATCAACTTCTCCTTCAAGACCGGCGATGGCCCGAACGGTTCGCAGACCTGGGCAGACCTGACGCAGGAACACCTCAAGGACCAAGTTGCCATCACCCTTGACTCTGGGGTTATTTCCGCACCGGTTATTCAGGGAGCAACTCCAGTTGGCTCTGCTACCTCCATTACTGGTGACTTTAGCCAGGAAGAGGCACAGAACCTGGCTAATAACCTGAAGTATGGCGCACTGCCGCTGTCCTTCGCCGGTGAAAATGGCGAGCCGGGTGGCACCGTAGAGTCCATTCCACCAACACTGGGTAAGGCCGCACTGCAGGCCGGCCTCATTGCAGGCCTCGTTGGCCTGGTACTCGTGATGGCCTACTCGCTGTACTACTTCCGCGCGCTGGCCGGCGTATCCCTCATCTTCCTCATTGCCTCTGGCCTCCTGACCTATGGTTCCCTGGTTCTGCTGGGCCGCTGGATCGGTTATTCGCTGGACCTTTCCGGCATCGCCGGTCTGGTCATCGGTGTGGGCGCAACTGCTGACTCCTTCGTGGTCTACTACGAGCGCATCAAGGACGAGCTCCTCGAGGGACGCACTTTCCGCTCCGCTACGCAAAAGGCGTGGGAGCGCGCTCGTGCCACCATTGTGACCGGTAACGCGGTGACCCTGATTGGCTCTGTTGTGGTCTACTTCCTCGCCATCGGTGAGGTGAAGGGCTTCGCCTTTACGATGGGTCTGACCACGGTCTTCGACCTGGTCGTATCCTTCCTGGTCATGGCACCACTGATGCAGATGGTGGGCCGCCGTCCGGCTGCTGCTAAACCTTCGATGAATGGCCTCGGCGGAATCTACGCACTGGTGGAAGAGCGCCGTGAGCGCGGCTACTTTGGCTCGGGACGTCGTCAAGCAAGCACTGCTGAAGCCTCCGACGCTAAAGAGTCAGCCACCAAAGAAACGGCAGGACATTCTGCCGCAGGAACCGCACGTCCCGTAGATGCTGCGGAAGATGAGGAGAAATAAGCATGGCTGTTTCGACTAAGCACAAGATTTCCCGGATGGACCGCCTCTACGAGGACGAGCGCGGTTATGACTTCATCGGTCGCACCAAGCTGTGGTACGGCATCACCGCCGCGTTGATCGTGGCCGCAGTGGCCGCGATTCTCATTCGTGGTTTCTCGCTCTCGATTGACTTCGAAGGCGGCACCACGTTGTCGATGCCGGCAGGCGACCTCAAGGAAGATGAGGTAAGCCAGGTCTTCGAAGACTCCACCGGTGTAGAACCCGAGCAGGTTCACATTGTGGGCGCTGGCGATTCCGAGACCTTGGAAATCGTTTCTGAGCGCTTGAGCCAAGAGGACGTGAATGCGGCCCGCGCGGCTATCTATGACAACTTCCAGCCGAAGGATGAAAACGGCAAGGCCACCCCGGATGCCATTGGCTCGTCCACAGTATCCGAATCCTGGGGTTCTTCTATTACCCAGCGCATGCTCATTGCCATGCTGGTCTTCTTGGTGGCTGCGACCGTCTACGTGGCCATTCGCTTGCAGAAGAACATGGCTTTTGCCGCCATCATCGCGCTGATTGCAGACGGCGTGATCATCGCCGGTATTTACGCCCTCTTTGGCTTCGAAGTTTCCCCGGCCGTCATTATTGGTCTGCTTACCGTCTTGACCTTCTCCATGTATGACTCGGTCATCGTCTTTGACAAGATCAACGAGAACACGGAAGGCCTCGAGGGCCAGCGCAAGAAGACCTATGCTGAGCTGACAAACTTGGCTATCAACCAGACGGTCATGCGCTCGATTTCTACCTCGGTTATTTCCGCGCTGCCTATCATCGCGCTCTTCGTGGTGGCCGTATGGCTGATGGGTATCGGTACCCTCCGCGATCTGGCGCTCATTCAGCTCATCGGCGTGGTCGAGGGCATTTTCTCCTCCATCTTCTTCGCTACGCCGCTGGTCGTGACCCTCGCCAATATGTCCAAGAAGATCAAGCGTCACAACAAGCGGGTCGCGGACTACCGCGCTGGCAAGGACGAGAATGCCGCGGCAGAATCTGGCGCAGCATCCTCCGGCCGCACCGTGGTCTCACCAGTGAGTGCAAAGACCACCCCGGCTGAGATCGACGATGATCCGTCCGAGTCCACTGGGCACCCTGGCGCAACCTGGCGCCCGGGCCGGTAGCCTCCGATAGTAAAATTTTGGCGGAGTTGTAGCTGAAGTGAGGGCGAATTACGGTGTTTGAATCCAAGAGCAGTTCTAGCGAACGTCACTGGGGAAGGAAGGCCATTGCCTCGTGCGTTTCAGCTCTAGCTCTAGCTGCTTCTGCCTGTAGCGGGCAGGACGGCGAAGAGGACACGTCTAGTGCTCCCCAGGAGCCAGAATCCTATGGATACTTTGGCTACCAAGTAAATTCCCGCCTGGCCACCACTAATGCTGGCACCTCCTTTGGTGACGCTACCTCCGCCGGACTGCTGTCTACGCGGCTTTATCCGGGCCTTTTCGTGCCCGGCCCCTCTGGCGAATTAATCCCCAATGCGGATCTGGTTGAAACTGAAGAGCTTCCGCCTGTTGCCGGCAGCGACCAGCGCAGCGTTCAGCTCACTTTGGAGGAGGATGCTGTCTTTTCCGATGGCACCCCCGTTACCTGTGACGACTACTTTTTGGCGTATGTGGCCGGTACTCATCCAGCTGAATTTGCCTCCCATATGCCGTTGATGAATGACATCGCAGATTTTAGCTGTGAGCCCCAAAGCAAAACGTTCACCTTGACCTTTAACAAGGATCAGGGGCAGCGCTGGCGCCACATGTTTGGCGCCGGCACGGTCATGCCGGCCCATGCGCTGGCTAAAAAGTCCGGGTTGAGCATTGCCGAACTCAACGCGGCACTCACGGTCGAAGACATGCAGGCGCTTGCGCCGGTTGCTAAGGAATGGCGCTATGGCTTTTCCGTGGCCAAGGATCAACTAGATCCCGAGCTGCAGGTCTCCTTTGGACCCTATGTCATTGACAAGGTAGGCGACGAAGAGGAGATCATTCTCAAAGCAAACGAAAAGTACTTCGGGGACGCCCCAGCGGAAGAGCATGTTGTGGTCTGGCCTTCGGATGCTGATGCACAAAAGCTTGCAGATAAAGGCGCACTGCGCGTAGTGGATGCCGCCAGCGAAAATCCTGACTGGCTGGACAGTACGAAGGACGAGGCAGGGGAGTCCCCCTACGAGGTCACTCCAATGGTTGGCGAGCTAACCGATACGCTCACGCTATCTGAAGCTGGAGTATTCGCGGAGCCGTGGGCGCGCGAGAGCTTCGCTGCTTGCGTCGATCAGCAGGCGGTTGCGCAAGCAAGCTCTGCGGCCTCCGGTGTGGAGGTGCCGCCGGCATACTTGCGTACCGTCTCCGCGACCAACCCAGTCGCCGGCGGTCTAGACAAGGTGGGCAAGGAACACCAAGGCACGGATTTGGCTAAGGCCGGCGACCTCAACGGTACGACCATCAAGGTCGGCTATTTGGGGCCAGACAAACGCTACGCTGCCATGGTGGAACAACTTCGTGCATCCTGTGAGCCGGCTGGTATCACCATCGAGGACGCGTCTGCGGAGTTCATGTCCCAGCACTACTTGGAAATGGATCCGGAAACCTGGGCGCCTACCGTTGATGCCTTCCTCGGTCCAGTCGATCCTCAGACGGAGTATTCCACGGTGGAGTCCAGTATGAAGAACTCTGCGGAGCTGAAGAAGACAGAAGAGGCTCTGTGGAAGGATGTACCGTCCATTCCGCTCTCCGCGCAGCCGCGCGTTTTCCTCGTCCGCCGCGACGTGGAAGGTGTCCTGCCGTACACTGGCGTCTCGGGCATCGGTTGGAATATGGACCGCTGGCACAGCACCGCCCCAGCTGAAAAGAACTAGGCTGCACACAGCGGCCGTTAACGACCTCTCGCAAACATTTCTCAAGGAAGATTATGAGCTCGCACTACGAATCAGCAGCACAGGCACTCAAGGATAAGGTTCGCCTCGTTCAAGACTTCCCAGAGGAGGGCATCCTCTTTGAGGACCTCACCCCAGTCTTGGCGGACCCAGAGGCATTTCGCACCGTAGTGGACGGCTTGGCGGCCGCCTGCGAGGAATTGGGCGCAGATATGATTGGCGGCCTAGACGCCCGTGGATTCCTCCTCGGCTCGGCCGTCGCCTACAAGATGGGCCTGGGTATCTTGGCCATCCGCAAGAAAGGCAAGCTTCCCCCACCGGTATATACCGAGGAATATGAGCTGGAGTATGGCTCCGCGGCGCTGGAGATTCCAGCCAGCGGCGTTGACATCAAGGGCAAACGCGTAGTGCTTGTCGACGACGTCCTGGCGACCGGTGGCACCCTCCACGGTGCCAAGCTTTTGCTTGAGTCCGCAGGTGCCGAAGTCGCTGGCAATGTGGTGGTGCTGGAGGTCAAGGGCCTCAACGGTCGTGAGCGTTTATCCGGCCCACCGCTCATTGTGTTGAATGCCACAGACTAAGATGGGATGTCTAAGCTAGATCGCACGATCTAGTTGGACATGAGGCCACAAGGCCCATGACACTGTGAAGGGCGGTAGATTTGGCCATGGACAAACCCGTAAAGCGCCAGTCCGGCGGCGGAATGCGCAGTATGTCGGCTCGCCTAGCTCGTTCGCTCACCGGCGGCCGAGTGAAGGTGAATCCGGTGCTGGACCCGTTGATGTCCATCCACCGCAAGTTTCACCCCAAGGCCGATGCTGATCTGCTCAATCGCGCCTATGACACCGCGGAGCGGCTCCATGAGGGGGTCTTTCGCAAATCCGGAGAACCGTATATCACCCACCCGCTCGCCGTGGCGACGATCGCAGCGGAGATCGGTATGGACACCACCACCATCGTTGCAGCACTGCTGCACGACACCGTGGAGGATACGGACTACTCACTAGAGGACCTCACCCGAGATTTCGGTCCGGAGGTGGCTCGCTTGGTCGATGGCGTGACCAAGCTGGACAAGGTGGCACTGGGGTCGGCCGCAGAGGCTGAGACCATTCGTAAGATGATTGTCGCCATGGCCACCGACCCCCGAGTCCTGGTCATTAAGGTCAGCGACCGCCTGCACAATATGCGTACGATGCGGTTCCTCCCGCCCGAAAAACAGGCTAAGAAGGCGCGGCAGACCCTAGAGGTTATCGCGCCGCTAGCTCACCGCCTCGGCATGGCCAGCGTGAAGTGGGAGCTGGAAGATCTGTCCTTTGCCATCTTGTATCCAAAGAAGTACGACGAGATCGTGCGCATGGTGGCAGATCGCGCCCCCTCGCGCGATCGCGCGCTGAAGGAGATCATTAGCCAGGTCAGTGGGGCGCTGAAAGAAAACGGCATTGAAGCCGAGGTTATGGGCCGACCAAAGCATTACTGGTCCATCTATCAAAAGATGATCGTACGCGGCCGGGACTTCGCGGAGATTTTTGACTTAGTGGGCATCCGCATCCTAGTAGAGGACGTCAATAGCTGTTATGCCGCAATTGGCGTGGTTCACTCGATCTACCAAGCTCTGCCCGGGCGCTTTAAGGACTATATTTCTTCGCCGCGATTTGGCGTCTATCAGTCGCTGCACACCACCGTGCTGGGCAATGGTGGCGCGACGCTAGAGGTCCAGGTACGCACCCACGAGATGCACTACAACGCTGAGTTCGGTGTGGCCGCTCACTGGCGCTACAAAGAAACCAAGGGCAAGAACTCGGGCCACCAGGAAGAAGTGGACCAGATGGCTTGGATGCGCCAACTTCTGGACTGGCAGAAGGAAGCCGCCGATCCCAACGAGTTCCTCGACTCGCTGCGCTACGACCTGACCGCCAAGCAAATCTTCGCCTTTACTCCGAAAGGCGATGTGGTGAACCTGCCTGCCGGTTCAACTCCGGTGGACTTTGCCTACGCAGTACATACTGAGGTGGGGCATAGGTGTATTGGTGCCAAGGTCAATGGCAAGCTCGTCGCGCTCGAATCGAAGCTAAAGTCCGGCGACAAGGTGGAAATCTTTACCTCAAAGGATCCCAACGCCGGTCCGTCCCGCGATTGGCAAGACTTCCTCGTGTCTGCTCGAGCCAAGACAAAGGTGCGGCAGTGGTTTGCCAAGGAACGCCGCGAAGAACACTTGGAAGCCGGCCGCGATGCCCTGGCGACCGAAGTCCAGCGCGGCGGCCTGCCTATGCACCGCTTGTTTACTGCCAGCTCCATGAAGCAGGTAGCGGAACAGCTGCACTATACCGATGTCGATTCGCTGTATACCGCCATCGGCGCGGGCCACGTATCTGCTCAACACGTGGCCAACCAATTGGTCGCCATGTTCGGCGACCAGGACGATGCCATCGACACCCTGGCCTCCCGCACGCCACTGTCTGAAATTGAGCACTCCCGCGCCCAACACACCGAAGACTCGGCATCGGGCACCGGCATCTTGGTGGAAGGCAGCCCCGATGTGATGGCAAAGCTCGCCAAATGCTGCCAGCCCGTGCCGGGCGATGCCATTTTCGGCTTCGTTACCCGCGGCGGGGGAGTCTCCGTGCACCGAGCCGATTGCACAAACGCGGAAAAGCTCAAGGCAGAACCAGAGCGCATGTTGGAGGTGGCCTGGTCTTCTGGTACCTCTGCGACGGGCGCTTTCTCTGCGACGCTGCAATTGGAAGCCCTCGACCGTCAGGGCCTCCTCTCGGAGCTCACTCGGGTAATGAGCGATCAAAACATCAACGTTTTGACCATGAACTCGAATCGGGGCGATGACCACATCGCGACGGTTAGGTTTACTTTCTCGGTGTCCGACACCAAGCAGCTGGGCACGTTGATGACGACGTTGCGCAATACCGAAGGCGTCTTCGACGTCTACCGAGTGACTGCTTAGTGTGCTCTGTCCCTACCCTCAAGGAGGGGCGGGGCAAGCAACGCGAAAGCATCAGGTGGGTTACCAGTGTATGAATTTTCGGCTTCTGCAAGGTAAATCCCCAGCAAGCGGGCTCAATTTCTCCTGCCAAGTTGTTAGTAAAGCGATATAAATTGTCCTGTTGCTTTCTACAATCTAGGAGTATTTCAATGCAGTTCCGTCGCATCGGCCAGCTTGTGGCCGCCACTACCGTTTCCGCTGTTGCTCTCTCCGGCGCGCAGGCGGTGGCACAGGAAAACAAGACCACCATCTCCGTCACCAATATCACCGATATTCACGGTCACTTGGAAGACAAAATTGGTGACCCAGCCAAGGCCGGCGATGAAATCGGCGTGGCTCGCTTGCAGTCCCTTATCAAGCAGGTAAATGAAGGACAGGAATTCAACCTGACCTCCTCGGGCGATAACGTGGGCGGCTCTGCCTTTGTCTCTGCAATTTCTGATGACAAGTACACCCTTGAAGCCCTCAACGAGATGGGTATGAAGGTGACTGCTGTAGGTAACCATGAGTTTGATAAGGGTACCGAAGACCTTACAGGGCGTATCGCTGATAGCTCTGATTACCCAATCTTGGGTGCCAACGTGTTCAAGGATGGGAAGCCTCTTCTGGAGGCTTCCCACGTCGAAGAAATTGATGGCGTAAAAGTCGGCTATGTTGGCACGGTAACGGAAAATACCAAGTATAAGGTGTCTGCTGCCAAGATCCCAGGGATCACTTTTACTAATCCAGCCGAGGCTACCAATAAGGAAGCTACTCGTTTGAAAGAATCTGGTGAGGCCGATGTTGTTGTTGCGCTCATGCACGAAGATGCCCAAGGCTTTGCAGAGGACTTTAACAAAGACGTCGACGTAGCTTTTGGCGGCGACACCCACGTTGCCACTAAGGGCGAAATTGAGCGCGAGGGCGCCTTGCCACTGCAGTGGGCACAGGGACACGAGTACGGCAAACTGCTCAACGACGTTGATATTACCTTTGATAAGACTGCTAAAAAGATTACCGACATCAGTTTGAAGCAGTACGACGCGACCGCTGCAGCAAAGGTTGAACCAGATGCTGAAATCGCAGCTATTGTAAAAAAGGCCCAGCAAGAGGCTGACATCGAGGGTGCCAAGACCGCCGGTACTGTGGAACGGGCCCTGTTCCGCGGATCTGATGAGAATGCTGATTCGGGTTCTAACCGTGGTGTCGAATCTACCCTCAATAACTTCATTGCTGACGGCCAGCGTTACGCCATGAGCAAGCAGGTAGGCGAGGACATCGAGATCGGTGTGATGAACGCTGGCGGTGTTCGTGCTGACTTGAAGGGCGGCGACGTTACCTACAAGGACATTTTTGAGGTACAGCCCTTTGGCAACTCTGTAATTACCGCCAAGATTTCCGGCGAGGAGTTCATTAATGCCTTGGAAAACCAGTGGCAGGAAGGCAGCCGACCACGCCTGGCTATGGGGCTTTCCAATAACGTCCAAGTAGTCTACGACCAGAAGGCCGACAAGGGCGAGCGCGTACAGTCTGTGACCATCAACGGCGAGAAAATCGATCCGAAGAAGGATTACTCCATTGCGCTGTCTTCCTTCCTTGCTTCCAGTGATGAAGAGGCAGGCGGCGACGGCTACTTCAACGCTGGTTCCATCAAGGACAAGAACGATGTGGGCTACATGGACACTCAGGCCATGATCGACTACATCAAGTCGGGTGAATCGGAGGTCCGCACGGGCCAGGGCCAGATTGGCGCCAACATCGAGGGGGACGTGAAGCCGGGCGAGGAAATCACGGTGAACCTGTCCAGCCTCAATTACTCCACCGACGGTGAGCCGATGGCCAAGAAGGCAACCGTCAAGTTGGGCGACGCTGAGCAGACCGTCGATATCGACAACGCTGCGCAAGAAGGCGATGCGCAATTTGGTGAGCGCGGTCGCGCAACGGTAAAGCTCACCGTTCCAGAGAACCTGAGCGGTACCCAGAACCTAGAAATCACCACCGACGCAGGAACTAAGGCAACTTTGCCACTCGAGGTAAGCGGCGACGGCTCCGAAGAGCCGGGAGCTAAGCCTGCGCCAAAGGGCTCTTCCTTGTCCTCCAACGGCTCTTCCGTGGGTGGCGCAGTATTCGCCATCGTTGCAGCGCTGGTAGCTGGCGTTGCGGTTGTGGGCATGAACCCGCAGATTCTTCCTGCCCCAGCTCGCAAGATGATTGAGGACCTGCGCAAGCAGTTCCACATCTAGGACAGCACAGCACTAGGCGGAGCGGCTCTTCCTGAACGGGGGAGTGACGCTCCGCCTTTTCTGTATGTCTCGCGGCTGCCGGGTAACCTAAGCAGTCGTGGATACTCTAGAACTCTTCCTGCGCGAAATTACTTATCAGCTGGGTATTGAATGGCACCGTATTCCCGTTGTCGTGCTGGCGACTTTGGGTATCTACCTATCCTTCATGGTTTTGGTGAAGGTATTTGGCTCTCGCGTGCTTACGTCCATGACGGCCTCAGATGCCATCATCATTATTATGTTTGGCGCGGTCGCGGGCCGTGTCATCGTGGGCAATCCACCGACCCTTGCCGCCGGCGTCATCGGTCTGACCACGCTGATGGCGCTCGAAGCTGCCTTCGGTACCATTCGCAAGGTAGTGAAGTGGACGCGCTTTCTGGACCGTCGTCCCATCCTTTTAGTCTTTAGCGGTGAGATGGTTGAAGATAACCTGACGCTGGCCCACATTACAGAATCGGATATCTACTCGGCCGCCCGTAGGGCCGGCATTAGCCGCATGGAAGACGTGCAAATAATGATCCTTGAGCCTACAGGCCATATCTCCGTCATCAAGGTCGGTCAGGCCATCGACCCGGAGCTTTTCAAGGACCTCGTGGGGTCGGAGTACATCGAAGACGCTAAAGACGCTTAGGGCACACGCCAAAGCTTGGCGGGGAACGCAAAGAGCATCTGTAGGCTCCCTTTGCCCAAGAGCAGATGAAAAAAGCCGCTGCATTCCACTAAGGGAAGCAGCGGCTTAAGAATCGCTATGAAGCGGTGACCTTACTTGTTGCCGAAAGGCAGGTCGAAGTACTTGTTTGCGAAGGCGAACAGGGTGCCCAGAGCGCCGATAACAGCGGTGAAGACGCCGATCCAAGCCTTGATGTCGTCAGCCTTCTCCTTGGAGGTGCGGGTGTCTTCCTTGCCCTCGGAGTCATCAGACTTGTCAGCTGCGTAGTCGTTGTCAGAGGAAGAGGAAAGGCCCTCGACGGAGTTGGTGATCTTGGAGGACAGGTCGGAGGTGGTGTCCTCAGCGTTAGCAACGGTGGTGCCTGCGAAAGCGACGGACAGAGCGGTTGCGCCAGCAACGAGTGCCTTGCGGGAGAAAAGCTTCATTTTTTGATTCCTAACAAGCTTGGTGTGTTCAAAGACGTTTCAAATACTAGACAGGCTGACAGCCTTCCGCAACAGTATTGGCAGGTTTTTGTTCACTGGCTGAACTAGCTGAAAGTCCACTGTGTGCTGTGTGTTTACTACTGTTGCTGTTGTGATCCGGGGGAATTTTAGTGTTCTCGTGTTTCTGCAGCTTAACCCTCATAATCGGGCTCAGCTTAATTTAAGGAAAGGATAAGCCCCGGCGCATTCATTCACGGAGTGTGTGGTGAATGGCCGGGGCTTTGTTCCCGCCCCCGTTAGGGGGTGTGGTGCGGTGGGGTTAAGAGGGGGCGTCGCCAAGCAGGGCTTTTTCTGTCGCCTAAGCCTTGACGGTTGCCTTCTTAATCTTGACTTCCTTAGCGGGCTTACCATCTGGCTGGCCGCCTTCGACGCCGTTCTTGGCAATCTTATCCATCGTCTTCATGCCCTTGTCGGTGATGGTGGCGAAGTAGGTGTAGTTCGGGGCCAGCTCAGAATCGTCGTAGTTGAGGAAGAACTGGGAACCATTGGTGTCTGGGCCGCTGTTGGCCATGGCGACGGAGCCGCGCGGGTAGACAACGGGGTTCTGTGCGTCCTTCTCATCCACCTCGTCGGTGGGGTACTCATCAGCGAAGCTGAAGCCGGGGCCGCCGGAACCGGAACCGGTTGGGTCGCCGCACTGCAGTACGTTGATCCCGCTTGAGGTCATGCGGTGGCAAACGGTGTCGTCGTAGTAGCCCGACTTGGCTAGCTCAGAAATAGCGTTGGTGGTACACGGCGCCTTGGCGCGGTCCATTTCCATTTCAATGGTGCCCTGGTTGGTCTCAAAGGAGACGGTGACGGTGCCCTTGGTGGAAATATCCTTGCCGTTCGGCTTCTTCGCGCCGTTGGACTCTTGACCGTTGTCCTCATACTTACAGGTCACGGTATCTGGCAGGGCCTTGGCGCGCTTGTCAGCGATGGGTTGCGCCTGTGGCGTTTCTTGCGAGGTCTCAGCTGCGGAAGATTCCTCAGCCTGTACGTTTTCATCGTCGCCTTCGCGGGTAGACAAGAAGTAGATGCCGCCGACGAGGGCGAGGATTACTACGAGGGAGGCGGCAACAACGCCTAGGGGGCGTGCCTTTTGCTTGCGTTCGCGGGATTTTAGCTCGCGCTCGAGCTTGCTCAGCGCCTCTTCGCCGCGCTTTTGATTATTTGGCACCGGGAGTCAACCTTTCTAGCGATTTTCGGTGGCATGATTCAACCTGACCGAGTTTAGCGGTTCCCTACAGCTGAGAAAGCGTTGGCATGGAAAATAGAGCAAGTTAATAGCTATTAGGCCAAATCATAAGTACGCCGGCATCTGTGGTTGAACCAGATTTTACCGATCCGCCAACGCCCACCGTTGGTGAACTTCCCGCAGTGGGAGATCCGCTGCCCGAATTTGAACTCATCGGTACCGACCTGCGTCAGATTACCAATGAGACTTTTGCGGGCACGCGCCTTATTGTTTCCATCTTGCCCTCTATTGAAACCCCTGCCTGCCAAGAACAGCTGCGCCGCTTCCATGAGCAGGTGGCGCATCTAGGCAACACTAAGCTTCTTTCCGTTTTTCTTGATTTGCCTTTTACCCTCAAGCGTTTTGCGCAGCTGATGGCATTGATGATGTCATCGCCGCCTCCGCATTTCGCTCTGACTTTGGTGAGAAGTTCGGCGTGACCGTGCGCGATTCCGTCCTAGAAGGCCTGCTTGCCCGCTCCGTGCTGGTGGCTGATGAAGACCACAAAGTCATCCACACTCAAATGGTACCGGGCGTTGTTACCCAGCTTGATTATGACAAGGTGTGGGACATTTTGCGTTAAGCCGTTCGGTGCTGCCGGCCTCTGCTCATCAAGAAGATGGGGGAGGCCGGCTCTTTTTTATGGAGACAGCTAGGGTAGTGGGTATGGAAATCTTCGGTTTTACTGCCGGTCCGTTTCAGACCAATACTTATGTGATTGCGGAAGGCCGCCGCGCCTTCATCGTGGATCCCGGCATGGACGCGATGGAAAAAGTCCTCGAGCATGACTTGGACTATGAGGCAATCGTGCTCACCCACGGCCATATTGACCACACCCGGGACGCCGGGTCTTTGGCAGAAAAGCTCGACATCCCTGTTTATATCCACCCTGCTGATAGGTTTATGCTCGACAGCGGCGAAGGAGTGTCGCCCCAGGCCCAGGAGCTTTTCGACGCCGCCCATATGACCCCCATCGATGACCTTCGCGAGCTCCATGATGGCGAAACCCTGGAACTTCTTGGTCATACCTTTGCTCTCAAACACGCGCCTGGGCATTCGCCGGGCTGCGTGATGATCGTCGCCGAGGACTTTGCCCTCACCGGTGATGTGCTCTTCGCCGGGGCCATTGGGCGCACCGACCTACCTCACTCGGACCCAAATGCCATGCAGAAGTCGCTTGCTGGCCCAGTATGGAGCCTGCCAGATAACCTCGACATTCTTCCCGGTCACGGGCCTGCCACCACAATGCGTAAGGAGAGGGCGACCAATCCCTTCTTCGCTACATTGAGGGAGGTACTGTAATACCCGTGAGTAATAAGAAGCAGTTCCAAGCCCTGTCCGCCCCCAAAGGTGTCCCAGACTATTTCCCACCGCAGTCGGCCGCATTCTATAAGGTGCGCCAGACCATGGTGGAGCAGGCACATCTCTCCGGCTTCCAGCACATTGAGCTGCCCATTTTCGAAGACACCGCGCTCTTTGCCCGTGGCGTGGGCGAGTCCACCGACGTGGTGTCAAAAGAGATGTACACCTTTGCGGATCGCGGCGACCGCTCCGTTACTTTGCGCCCGGAGGGTACCGCCGGCGTGATGCGCTCGGTCATCGAGCACAACCTGGACCGTGGCCAGCTGCCCGTGAAGCTCAACTATTTTGGTCCGTTCTTCCGCTATGAGCGCCCCCAGGCTGGCCGCTACCGCCAGCTACAGCAGGTCGGTGTAGAAGCTATTGGCGTGGACGATCCTGCGCTTGACGCCGAGGTCATCGCTTTGGCGGATCGTTCCTTCCGCGCGCTGGGGCTTAGCGGCTTCCGCCTCGAGCTCACCAGCTTGGGCGATCGCAACTGCCGCCCAGCTTACCGCGAGAAGCTGCAGGAATTCCTCTTTAAGCTCGACTTGGATGAAGAGACCCGCCACCGTGCAGAGATTAACCCTTTGCGTGTGCTGGATGACAAGCGCCCGGAGGTCCAGGAGCAGCTTGCCGACGCCCCCTTGATGCTCGACCACCTCAATGACGAATGCCGCGAGCACTTCGAAACCGTTACCGGCATGCTGGACGATATGGGCGTAGCCTACGAGATTAATCCCCGTATGGTCCGCGGCTTGGACTACTACACCAAGACCTGCTTCGAGTTTGTCCATGACGGACTTGGTGCGCAGTCCGGCATCGGCGGCGGTGGCCGCTACGACGGACTGATGGCTCAGCTAGGCGGCCAAGACCTATCTGGTATCGGCTACGGTCTGGGTGTCGACCGTGCCCTGCTGGCGCTGGAGGCTGAGGGCATCACCCTCGATGGTGTGGAGTCCCGCGTGGACGTCTTTGGCGTTGCACTGGGTATGGCCGCCAAGCGCACCATGACCGCCCTGATCAATGACCTCCGCAAGGCTGGAATCTCTGCGGATATGTCCTTTGGAGACCGCGGCCTGAAGGGTGCGATGAAGGGCGCCGACCGCGCCGGCGCACGCTTCGCGCTGGTCTTGGGTGAACAAGAGCTAGAAAATGGCACGGTTGCGCTCAAGAACCTTGCCGCCCATGAGCAGCACGACGTCAAGGTTTCGGACCTAGTGTCCGTACTTGCTCGGGAAATGAACGGCGAGGCCTAAATTTCTTTGGTCGATGGGCATCGCGCTTAGGCGCGGTGCCCACTTTTTATGCCTGCCAGAAAGAGATCAATGATCTTTTCCTGTATATCCGGCTGGTAGGCCTCGATATCAACCTCGCGGGGTCGTGCCAGGCTCAACAGTCCCACAATGAATTCGAGGTGGGTGACGCCGGGGCCAATCTCGCCTTGCTTTTGGCCCAGCTCAATAAACCGTCGGCCGTTGCGCTCCAGGAGGTCGCGCTGGGCGATTAACTCAGGGCTAAGAGAGTCCAAATCCTGAGGGACGAACGCAGGAATGAGCGTGTTTAGTCCCATTGTCAGGATATGGGTGGCGTAAGTGCGGACGTAGTCTTCTCCAGAATGCGTAGAGTTTTCAAAGTCCGCGATGAGGCGCTGTTGAAACTTGGCAAAGGCATTACCCATATATTCCGCGCACGCGCGGATAAGGCTCGCGCGGTTGGGGAAGTTGCGGTAGACCGTAGCCACGCTTACGCCAGCCTGCGTAGCCACCTTTTCCAAAGCGACATCATCGCCGTGGGTACGAAAAAGCTGGCACGCCGCGGCAATAATAGCGGTACGGCGATGAAGGGCATCTGCGCGCATGGAGTCCTTTTTAGCACTCCACCTGCGAAACGCTAAAGCCCATGGTCTTGGCCAATCCGCCCAGGGAGGTCTCCTTGTACTTGGAGAGCATATCGCGGCCGGTTTCAGCCATGGTTTGTACCGCATTATCCAAGGTCACGTGGTGAGTGCCTTCGCCCATTTTGGCCATGCGCGCGGCGTTGATGGACTTTACCGCGCCAATGGCATTGCGCTCAATACACGGAATCTGCACCAAACCGCCCACTGGGTCGCAGGTAAGGCCCAAATTATGCTCCAAAGCAATCTCCGCGGCGTTTTCCACCTGCGCCGGGGCTGCACCCAGCAGCTCTGCCATGCCTGCGGCGGCCATAGCGGAGGCGGAACCCACCTCGCCTTGGCAGCCAACCTCGGCTCCGGAGATGGACGCGTTTTCCTTGATAATCATGCCGATGGCACCGGCGGTCAATAGGTAGCGCCGAGCTGTGGAACGGGTGAAGTCTGCGCGGAAATCGCGCGCATAGTGCAGAACTGCTGGAATGATGCCGCACGCGCCGTTGGTAGGTGCAGTAATGACGCGGCCACCGGCAGCGTTTTGCTCATTAACTGCTAGGGCGTACAGGTTAACCCACTCCATGGCGGAGAAACCGCAGCTGGTGTCGTCCTGGTTTTCTAGCAACTGTGCATACATCTTCGGGGCACGGCGTGCCACACGCAGGCCACCTGGAAGAAGCCCCTTGGTGGAAATACCCTCGGTTACGCATTCACGCATGATGTCCCAGACTAAATCAAGGTGGCGCAGAACGTATTCCGCTCCGCCTTCATCGCGGTGCAAGGCTTCCTCGTTGGCAAGTACGATCTCCCAAATTGCTTTGTCATGAGCCTCGCAGAGGTTGAGCAATTCTTCGCCCGTGGTGAACTTATAGGGAACGGAGTCATCTACCTGGGCGGCGGCTACGCCGGCAGGAACCTCATTGCTTTCGGCGACTTCCGCATCGAGCTCGGCGCGGGAGAGGATAAAACCGCCGCCGACAGAGAAGTATTCTTCCTTTTCTGCGAGGAGGTTGCCGTTGTCATCCCAGGCGCTAAAAATCATGCCATTCGGGTGCTGGGGCAGCGGTTCATTATCAAAGACGATCTCATAATCCACCGTGCCGCGGGGACCAGATATGGTTCCTTCGCTGGGGATAAAGCCGCCCGCGTGGGGCTCGGCGTCGATAGGCACGCTCAGCGGATCCCACCCGGCGAGCCCAAGGATGACGGCGCGATCGGAAGCGTGGCCACGGCCGGTGGCGGAAAGCGATCCGCGCAACTCCGTATAGACCTTAGCTGGGTGTTTCTCTAGTGAATCGAGGAATTGCTTAGCCGCGCGCATGGGCCCGACGGTGTGCGAGGAAGAAGGGCCAATGCCGATGGAAAAGATGTCCGTGACGCTAATTGTCATAGTTAAGCTGTGCCGAACCTTTCTGAAGGGATAGCTGTTGGGCGCATGTGCTGTGCCGCTATTGCGGTCACAGCCGAAACCGAAGAGTAGAGGCAGATTTTATGTGACCAGGGTAGCGAAAGTCACACCTTCTATCAATCGCCGTCTATGCGTAGCACTGCTCGCGTTTTGGCTTAGCTGCCATACCCATTCAGGAGCTTGTCAAGGGGGATGAAGTTCTCCTTTGCTAACCCAACGGTGGAGCGGCCTCCCAACCCGGTTAGGTCACCGGCAATTCCAGGCACCCTGTTTCGCGGGGCAACTATCTGGTCAGCTAGCTGGATGGCAGAGCGCTCAATCCGGGAGACGATGCGCTCTCCCTCCGGAGTGCCTAAGTCTTCTGCGGCCTGGAATACGCCAGTTGGCACGATGTTGGCGTGGAGTTGGTTAAATAGCGGGCGGAGCGCATAGTCCAAAATGAGGGAATGGCGCGAAGAACCGGCCGTAGCTGCGATAATGGTGGGAAGGTTGTCGAGGGCATGGGGCTCCAAGGCGTCAAAGAACATCTTGAAAAGGCCCGAATAGCTGCCTTGGAATACCGGGGTGACGGCGATGAGTCCATCGGCATCGGCAACTTGCTGCTTGGCTCTAGCCAAAAGCGGTGTGTGCGCAGTCTGATCGGTCATGGCGGTAGCTAGTTCGAAAGCGAGATCGCGGACCTCAATGACGTCGATGTGGACTCCTTCACCGCGCGCGGAGATTTTGGCGCGGGTGGCTTCTGCGAGCATGTCCGCCAGCCTGCGAGAGGATGACGGCTGCGAAAGACCAGCTGAGATAACGAGGAGGGAGCGCATAACTAGTTCTCCTTTCCTGGGCTGACCTGAAGGTGTGAAGGATGAGGCGCAGAGAGCAAGCTTGCGTGCGTCGGCGGGTCAGAAGGCACGTGGCTCGGGCGGCGCTGCGCAAAGCGGCGTCGCAGCTCGGGAACAACCTGCGTGCCGAGAATTTCTATCTGCTGGAGAACTACCTCTTGGGGCAGTCCGGCATGATCGATGAGGAATAGCTGGCGCTGGTAGTCACCGGCCCAGTCAGCGAAGCTGAGGGTCTTTTCAATTACCTGTTCCACGGTGCCAACAGTCAATGGAGTCTGCGCAGTGAAGTCCTCGAGGCTTGGTCCGTGGCCATAGACTGGGGCGTTGTCGAAGTAGGGGCGGAAGAAGTCTTTAGCTTCTTGTTCGGTTTCGCCCATGAAGACTTGGCCACCGAGTCCGACGATTGCTTGGTCCGCTTGACCATGGCCATAGCTTTCAAAGCGACGGCGGTAGAGATCCACCAGCTGGGCGGTGTGCTCCTTATTCCAGAAGATATTGTTGTGGAAGAAGCCATCGCCGTAGTATGCGGCTTGTTCAGCGATTTGCGGCGAACGAATGGAGCCGTGCCAGACAAAGGGCGGAATTCCATCCAGCGGTGCCGGAGTAGCGGTAAACCCTTCTAGTCCCGCGCGGAACTTTCCTTGCCAGTTAACGACGGGCTCGCGCCACAGCCTGCGCAGGAGGTGATAGTTCTCAATAGCCAAAGGAATGCCTTGCTGGATGTCTTTGCCGAACCAGGGATAGACCGGGCCGGTATTTCCGCGGCCGAGCATGAGGTCTACGCGGCCGTCAGCAAGGTGCTGCAGAAAGGCATAGTCCTCTGCGATCTTTACAGGGTCATTGGTAGTAATGAGCGTGGTCGCAGTAGATAGCTGCAAGCGTTTTGTTTGCGCCGCGATATAGGCCAAGTGCGTTGTAGGAGAGGACGGCACGAAAGGTGGGTTGTGGTGTTCGCCGGTAGCAAAGACATCAAGGCCAACCTCTTCGGCTTTAAGCGCAATTTCCGTTAGGTTGCGGATGCGCTCAGCCTCAGTGGGGGTCTTTCCTGAGATGGGGTCAGTGGTCAAATCCCCAATACTGAAGATGCCGAATTGCATGGTTGCCTTTCTATGCGGTGCACAGGAGTACAGATAGACGCAGTGCCGACTGCGGGAAAGCCGACTGCGGGAGAATTATTCCCATTCTAGGGCATCAAAAAGTGCCGGTAGATCGGCCGGTGCAACGAGGCGCAGGGGCCTCTCAGTGACCTTGCCGTGTTCCGTGATGACCGCGGCGCATGGGTGATGTCCTTGGTTGTCGGTTTCTGAAAGGGCGTCCACCGTTTCCTGCACGCTTACTGTGCGGGCAAGAAAGATAGCGCGATCACTGGGTTCTTGATATTCCACAATGTCCGCGATGTCCGCGGCATCGAGCACGTGATTATCGCTGAGGTTTCTGGCTACCCATCGAGCGATAGTGTTGGTGGTTAGCAAAGCGGTGAAGCGGCCCTCATCATAGATGGGGATTTCGGAGAAGTCCTTATCCTTTATGACGTTAAATGCCTCCATGATTGATGTGGCAGATGTCAAGGTAAATACCTTTTGTGGCTGCAAAACGTGGAGTGCGTCGGGTGGGGAAACCACTATGTCTCGGAGGGCGGAGATTTGCTTGACCACTGCTTCGTGCGGTTCAGCGATGGGCTCTGATTTGTAGTAACGCCCGTGGGCAATGGCATTGCGAAGGTTAGAAAAATCTTTCAGTGCCTAGGCTTGCTTGCCAGAAAGCATGTGTTTGTCTCGTGCCTTATCTACTATCCACCAAAAGGAATCTGAGTTCTCAGCGTTGAGAGCCGAGCGCAAGTGTTGTTCTATGTCGTTGAATGCGGCCAGGAATGCAGTAGCTCGGTGCACGGTCATATGGGCCAGTGTAGAGAAGGGGGCGTCGCCAAGCAGGGCGTTAGTCCAAGCCAACCATTGGAAAATCCGCTAGCCCCGGCTCGATGGCCGGTGCGGCTAGCGGATGCATGGCGGTGCTGAGGATATGCGGCGCTGAGCTATCCCTAGAAGACTAAGCGCAGCACTGACACGGTGATGGCAGCGATGACTGCCGCGGCGGGCAGGGTGATGACCCACGCCAAAGCGATAGGCTTCATCAGGTTCCAATTAGCTGCCTTGTTGACAATGCCTACGCCCAGCACGGCGCCTATGAGGATGTGGGTGGAAGAAACCGGAAGGCCCAAGATCGATGAACCCATCACCACAGCGGCCGCGGCAAGCTCAGCAGCGAAGCCGGAGGAAGGGTGCATTTGGGTTAGGCCCGAGCCCACGGTTTGAATCACGAAGCGGCCGATGAACCACAGGCCAGAAATCAGGGCGACACCCATGGCAATCATGACGGCAACGGGCACGGCTGCTTCATCGCTTACTTGGCCGGTCTTGAGGACGTCAATAACCGCAGCGAAGGGGCCAATAGCATTGGCAATATCGTTGGAACCGTGGGAGAAGGCGAAGGCGGAAGCGGTAAATACCTGCATCCAAGAAAAGAGAAGGAAGGTGGACTTAGCCAGCGACTTCTTTTTCAAGGAACGGGCGAAAATGAAGACGGCCATCCACACCACCGCGCCGACCATGCCCATGACCAACAGGTTCTGAAGGACGCTGAAATCGAGTCCGGTGTGCTTCAGTCCCTTGAACATCACCATGGCGGAAATGATGATGGCACCGATGGCGGCTAGTACCGGTACCCAGCTCTCCAGGGCGCGATGAGCCTTGACATCATCCATGTCCTTGTTGAGGTTATACAGATCGCGGTAGTACTCAGATTCCAGCTGATCCGGATCAAAGTCTTCTTCTGCCACCAAGGCAGCATCCCGGGCCATGGCGTTGGTGTAGCTGATCTGCTGGATTTCATTGAGGCGCGAAAAGCGAGTCTTGTGCTCTTGGCGCAGCTCCGCACGACGGGTCTTGATTTCACGCAGCTTCTGGTCTGCTTCCTCGTTGTAGACCAAGATGGAGGTCTTAATCCACTTAAACAGGATGAACGCAGCGAGACCGCCGAGGACGGGGGAGAGCACCCACGAGATGGCAATGGTGCCGATCCCGCCCCACTGCACCATGTCCAAGCCGCCCTTGCCGGTGATGAACCCGACCGTGAGCGCGGCGCCGACTATGCCGCCGACGATGGAGTGGGTGGTAGACACTGGCCAACCCATACGGGTGGCAACAAGAAGCCAGATGGCCGCACCCAGAAGGGAAGCCATCATGATGTAGACGAACTCCATGGGGTCTAGGCCATCAATGGCGTCAAGGTCGACGATGCCAGAACGTACGGTATCGGTGACCTCGCCGCCGGCGAGGATGGCGCCGGAGACCTCGAAGATGGCGGCGACAACGAGTGCCTGCTTCATGGACAGCGTTCCGGCACCTACGGAGGTACCGAAAGAATTGGCAACGTCATTGCCGCCAATATTGAAGGCCATGAAGAGAGCGAAGAGAATGGCGGTGCCCAGGAGAATGGGCTTAGAGCCATCGACATAGTCGTGGCCCCAGATCATAAAACCGATGAGGGTAACGGCTGTGAGGCCGCCAAAGATGGCGTGCCAAATCCAGTCGTTTCCCTTGCCGTTGACGGCGTCAATGTCCGTCATCTGGGTGGTAGGGGAAGACACAGGAAGAACCTTTCAGGAAAGCGTGCACGAGGGGTATGGCCGCGCTTGTCAGCGTGGCGAAAAGGATTCTCAAAGGAAATTCTTATGTAGAGAATGCACGCTCAGACTAAAGGCCCTAGGTGTCGGGAAAGTGAACTCAAGATGTGGAGTTCGTAAAAGCAATGTGGCTATTTGCGAACATAATGGCCGCCGCTTTTAGATGACGGCCACGTTGTGAGTATTAGCCGCGGTAGGCGCCGCGCTCAAGGGTGTCGCACTGGGACATCTTGCCAGAGTTATATCCGGCAAGGAATGCCTTCTCACGCTGCTCGGAGGAACCATGCGTCCAGGAATCGGGCTGGACCTGGCCGCCGGAGCGGCGCTGGATATTGTCATCGCCCACCGCCTGGGCGGCTGCGACAGCGTCTGAGACCTGTTCCTTAGTAATCGGCTCGAGCAAGGGGTTATCGCCCTTGTCGGCGTAGGAAGCCCACAGGCCTGCGTAGCAGTCAGCCTGGAGCTCGATTTTCACCGCGTTGGAATCGGCGCCTGGGTCGTTATAGTCCGACAGGCCGAGGGTGCCCTCAAGGTTTTGAATGTGGTGGCCGAACTCGTGGGCCACGATGTACATGCGGGCCAAAGGGGCATTTTCCGCGCCGAAGTTGCGCAAGGAATCAAAGAACGCGGTGTCGAAATAAGCGGACTCATCGCGCGGGCAGTAGAAGGGACCAGTAGAAGAAGAGGCCGAGCCACAACCGGTATTAACGCCGCCGTGGAAGACCACGCGCTCCGGCTCGGTGTATTGGATATCTGCCTGTTCCGGCAAGACCTTGGACCAGACGTTGTCTACGCTACGCCCGGTGAACTCTACGAGGCATTCATCCTTGGTATTGCCATCTTCTGCAGTTTCGCATTCGGGGCTTTCGCCCTGTGCAGCGCCGTCAGATTGGGTCTGCTCGCTGCCCAGAATTGCGCCCAAGTCTGAGGGATTGCCGCCCAACAGGAGGAAGAGGCCTACGAGAACAATCGAGCCGACGCCACCGCCAATGGCGATGCCACCGCCGCCGCCACCCGAACGCGCTTCCTTGCCGCCGAAATCGGCACCTGATCTAAAAGTCATGCCTAAATAGTGCCACATGGCCCCCTCATACACAGGATGAAGATTGTTGCAAAGAGGCTGAAGGAGGGAAACGGTGGTTCTTCTGCGACCTTCGGGATTAGCTTGCGTCCACCTAACTGCGCTCCGCGTACCGGTAGGGATGTAGAATCGTGCGCGTTCCTAGTCTTGTGCTTGGTTTGGCGCGCGCTGTTTACGCGTGGCGGGACCCGCAAGTGACACAATTTTCAGAAGGGATTGAACAACAGTGCTGCGTACCCACTTAGCAGGTGAGCTCCGCAAAGAACTCGCAGGAGAGACCGTCACCCTAACCGGTTGGGTTTCCCGCCGCCGCGATCACGGTGGTGTGATCTTCATTGACCTGCGCGATCGCTCCGGCATTGCCCAGGTTGTCTTCCGTGAATCTGACGTGGCGGAGCGCGCCCACGACCTGCGTTCCGAATACTGCGTTAAGGTCACCGGTACCGTGGAGCCTCGCCCAGAAGGCTCGGAAAACTCCAACCTGCCGTCCGGTGAGATTGAGGTTAATGTCGCGGATCTTGAGGTTCTGAATAAGTCCGCAGCGCTGCCATTCCAAATTGATGATCCTTCCACCTCGGGTGAGGTAGGCGAGGAGACTCGTCTGAAGTACCGCTACCTGGACCTGCGCCGCGAGCGCCAGGCAAAGGCACTGCGCCTGCGTTCTGCTGCCAACCGCGCGGCCCGCAAGGTGCTGGATTCTCATGACTTTGCTGAGATCGAGACTCCAACCTTGACCCGTTCCACCCCGGAGGGTGCACGCGACTTCCTGGTACCAGCGCGTTTGAAGCCAGGCACCTGGTATGCACTGCCGCAGTCCCCGCAGCTTTTCAAGCAGCTGCTCATGGTCTCGGGCATGGAGCGCTACTACCAAATCGCGCGTTGCTACCGCGATGAGGACTTCCGGGCTGACCGCCAGCCGGAATTTACCCAGTTGGACGTGGAGATGTCCTTCGTAGACCAGGACGATGTCATCGCCTTGGCGGAAGAGATTGTCACCGAGCTGTGGAAGCTCATCGGCTACGAGATCAAGACTCCAATCCCGCGCATGACCTATGCCGATGCGATGAAGTACTACGGTTCCGATAAACCGGACCTGCGCTTCGACATCAAGATTGTAGAGTGCACCGAGTTCTTCAAGGACACCACTTTCCGCGTCTTCCAGAACGAATACGTCGGCGCCGTGGTCATGGAAGGCGGCGCCTCCCAGCCACGCCGTCAGTTCGATGCTTGGCAGGAGTGGGCAAAGCAGCGTGGAGCCAAGGGTCTCGCCTACATCACCGTGGGCGAGGACGGCACCTTGGGCGGTCCGGTAGCTAAGAACATTACCGACGCCGAGCGCGAGGGCATTGCAGAGCACGTCGGCGCTAAGCCGGGCGACGCTATCTTCTTTGCCGCCGGTGACACCAAGTCTTCCCGCGCCCTGTTGGGCGCTGCACGTGGCGAGATTGCAAAGAAGCTGGACCTTATTAAGGAAGGCGACTGGGCCTTTACCTGGGTTGTAGACGCTCCGCTCTTTGAGCCTTCCGCTGATGCGACCGCTTCTGGTGACGTCGCGCTGGGCCACTCCAAGTGGACCGCGGTTCACCACGCCTTTACCTCCCCGAAGCCGGAGTACCTGGACAACTTTGACCAGAACCCGGGCGAGGCGCTGGCGTACGCCTATGACATTGTCTGCAACGGCAACGAGATTGGCGGCGGCTCCATCCGTATCCACCAGCAGGACGTACAGAAACGCGTCTTCGACGTCATGGGAATCGGTGACGAGGAAGCTCAGGAGAAGTTCGGCTTCCTGCTCGATGCATTCCAGTACGGCGCCCCACCGCACGGTGGCATCGCCTTCGGCTGGGACCGCATCGTCTCCCTGTTGGGCGGCTTCGACTCCATCCGCGACGTCATTGCGTTCCCGAAGTCGGGCGGCGGCGTGGATCCGCTTACCGACGCCCCGGCGGCAATCCCTGCCGCACAGCGTAAGGAGACCGGCGTAGACTACAAGCCGGAAAAGAAGAAGGAACAGGACAAGGCCGGTTCCACTACGGAAGAAACCGCTGAGGAGAAGTAGACCGGGAGCTTAAACCTCGGCCTTTCAGGCGCACCGTGCGGGGCACATCGTAGTCCGCGGCAATTTCGCTGCGGGCGAACTTGTGACCCCGCTTTGGTGTGAGGGGGCATACTGGATAGAACTATGGTTGATAACGAAGCTGTGCTGTCACCCGAGGACGTCATCAAAGCCGCCTCGGAGATGCTGTCGCGCCGTTTTGGTGGCACCCCGGAGATGTCGAGCGTGGAGCGCTTGGACGGTTCCGGCAATGCATTGGTCCTGCGAGCCAGGATTGCCCCTGGAGCCTTCCTGCCGCATCGCTCGGTAGTCATTAAATACAACCCGGTCACCGGCTATGGCGTCGATGATGCCGCGATGCTGCGCGAGGTGGTGGCTTATCAGTTCACCACCGCGTTATCTGAGGACGTGCGCCCGGGGCCCGTACTTCTTGCCCACGATCTGGAGCAGCGCATTATCGTGTTGACGGACTTGGGCGAGGGCGAAACGCTTGCCGACGTCCTTGTACAGTCCACCGATGCCGACCGCGTGCGGGTGCTGCGCTCCCTGGGCAGCGCGCTGGGCCACATGCACGCTGGAACCGCGGGCCATGAGCAAGATTATGAAACCTTGCTCACTAGGATGCTGCGCAAGAACCCGGACTTGGCCCCGCACCAGTCCGTGCGCGATGAGGCGCTGGAGCGCTCCATTGGCATCGGCCTCGACTTGCTGGATAAGGCCGGGCTTGAAGCACCGGCAAGCTTCCGGGATCTTGCGGGTCAAGCCGCACGCTCCCTAGCATCCGGCAAAGACCGGGCCTTTACTCCCTTTGACCTTTCGCCGGATAACATTATTGTGTCCCAGCGCCTGCACTTCTTGGACTATGAATGGGCAGGATTCCGCAATGTTGGCTTCGACGTAGCCTGCGTTATCGCCGGATTCCCACAGTTCCTCTTCTCCAAGCCGATTACGGACGAAGAGGCAGACATCTTCATCTCTGCCTGGTCCCGTGCCGTATCTGAGGTGTGGCCGCTATTTTCCAATGCGGAAGAAATCCACGGCCTTATCGTGGCGTCGCTTATTGGCTGGGCGCTATCGAGCGTGACCACGATGCACGCCGGCGGCATCGAAGGGCTGGTTGCCCTAGCTAGGGGAGAAGCCGAGGTCGTCCACGATCCGCAGCGCTCCATTTTGCGTCCGGCCGATCACGGACCGTTCACTGAAGATGAATTGCTCGTGCGCCGCGACCTCTATGAAACCTTTGAGGCGCTATCTCGATATGCCGCGCGCTGCGATGGCCCCGCCTGCGCGCCCATTGCGGAATTTGGCAGCGCCATTGCGCGCCGCTTGGACGACGAATAGACAATCGCGATGTGCCCGCACGCTTTTAGGAGGTAGCTTTCCAGTGTCTCAAGACTCATTATTTGGCGGGCCCACTCCGGACCGCAGCGCGTCGCCGCTGCCCGGGAAGAACCTTTTCGCCACCCACGCCGGGTCGCCACTGGCGGCGCGGATGCGTCCCCAAAACCTAGATGAAGTGGTCGGACAAGACCACCTTCTGGCTCCCGGCAAGCCATTACGCCGCCTCGTGGAAGGCTCAGGGGAGGCCTCTGTCATCTTGTACGGGCCGCCGGGCACCGGCAAGACCACCATTGCCTCGCTCATCGCTAGCCAAATGGGGCAGAACTTCGTGGGCCTCTCCGCCCTCGATTCGGGCGTCAAGCAGGTCCGCGAGGTCATCACCCACGCTCGGCAAGAGCTCATTCATGGTCGGCGCACGGTGCTGTTCATCGATGAGGTGCACCGATTTTCCAAGACTCAGCAGGACGCGCTCCTTGCGGCCGTGGAGAATCGCACGGTATTGCTCGTCGCGGCAACCACGGAAAACCCTTCCTTCTCCGTCGTCGCGCCGCTTCTGTCTCGCTCGCTGCTGTTGCAGCTGCATTCGCTAAGCGACGATGACTTAAGGGGCGTCGCCAAGCGCGCGCTCGAAAGCGACCGTGGCCTAGGTGAGCGCGACATTCGGATTACCGATGAAGCCTTGGATCAGTTGGTGCTCCTCGCCGGTGGCGATGCGCGGCGCACGCTGACCTATCTCGAGGCCGCGGCCGAGGCGGTTGACGATGGCGGGGAGATTACCCCACAAACGGTCACGGACAACGTCAATAAGGCAGTGGTGCGCTATGACCGCGACGGCGACCAACACTATGACGTGGTTTCCGCGTTTATTAAGTCCATTCGCGGCTCCGATGTTGACGCTGCGCTGCATTATCTCGCCCGCATGGTAGAAGCGGGGGAGGACCCGCGCTTTATTGCCCGGCGGCTCATTGTGCACGCCTCCGAGGACATCGGCATGGCCGATCCCACCGCCCTCCAGGTGGCCGTGGCAGCGGCCGAGGCCGCTCAGCTCATTGGCATGCCAGAAGCCCGAATTCCGCTGGCGCAGGCCACCATCCACCTGGCGACCGCGCCGAAATCGCCCTCGGTCATTTCTGCCATCACGCAGGCGCAAGCCGATGTAGCCGCCGGCAAGGTGGGCCACGTGCCACCGCACCTGCGCGATGGGCACTATGAGGGCGCCAAGCGGATGGGAAATGCCGTGGGCTATGTCTACCCCCACGATGATCCCCGCGGCGTAGTAGAGCAGCAGTACCTGCCCGATGAGCTGGAGGGTTCGGTTTACTATGAACCCACCGATCACGGGGCTGAGAAGCGTGTTTATGACTATATAGGCCGCTTGCGCAGCATTATTCGTGGCAAACGCGGCCCCGGCAAAAACGCGCGCCGGCCTCGCTGATCCCCACCGATGGGAAATCGCTGTGCAGCGAAGGGTAGAGTTGGGCGGGTTAGAAACTTCTTGATAGAAGATGAAAGCTCAGACAGTTAGGATTGTTGCTCGTGAAGACTCATGAGATCCGGGAACGGTTTACCCAGCACTTCGTCAATTCTGGTCACGAGGCAGTACCAAGCGCCTCGCTGATCCTGGATGACCCTAACCTGCTTTTCGTTAATGCCGGCATGGTTCCGTTTAAGCCCTACTTCTTGGGCCAGCAGAACCCGCCCTTTGCCAAGGGCCTTGCCACTTCCATCCAAAAGTGCGTGCGGACCTTGGACATTGATGAGGTGGGCATTACCACCCGCCACAACACCTTCTTCCAGATGGCCGGCAACTTCTCCTTTGGCCAGTACTTCAAGGAAGGCGCCATCACCAATGCGTGGACCTTGCTTACCGGCTCCGTTGATGAGGGCGGCTTTGGCCTAGACCCAGAGCGCTTGTGGGTCACCGTTTACCTAGATGATGATGAGGCCGCCGAAATTTGGCGCGACAAGATCGGTGTTCCAGAAGAGCGCATTCAGCGCCTCGGCATGGAGGACAACTACTGGTCCATGGGTATCCCTGGGCCCTGTGGCCCGTGCTCCGAGATCTATTATGACCGTGGTCCTGAGTACGGCAAGGACGGCGG
The DNA here is from genome assembly GCF_039907195.1 of Corynebacterium sp. c3Ub_189. Classification (NCBI taxonomy): domain Bacteria; kingdom Bacillati; phylum Actinomycetota; class Actinomycetes; order Mycobacteriales; family Corynebacteriaceae; genus Corynebacterium; species Corynebacterium sp. c3Ub_189. The sequence continues at coordinate 180,848 of NZ_JASBOF010000001.1, forward strand.
CCCGATCGCCGATGACAACCGCTACATGGAGATCTGGAACCTGGTCTTCATGCAAAATGAGCGCGGCGAGGGCATTGGCAAGGGCAACTTTGAGATCGTCGGCGAGCTGCCGAAGAAGAATATCGATACCGGCCTGGGCATCGAGCGCGTGGCCTGCATTTTGCAGGACGTAGACAACGTCTATGAAACGGACCTGCTGCGCCCAGTTATTGACGTAGCCGAGGAGCTTACCGGCGCCACCTATGGTGACAAGGCCTCCCACGAGGACAATATCCGCTTCCGCGTGGTAGCTGACCACTCCCGTACCGGCATGATGCTCATCCTGGATGGCGTGACCCCGGGCAACGAGGGCCGCGGGTACATCCTGCGCCGCCTGCTGCGTCGCATTATCCGTTCCGCCAAGCTGCTGGGCGCTAAGGGCGCGACTATGGAGCGCTTCATGAATACGGTCATGGACACCATGACCCCGTCTTATCCGGAGATTGCAGACAACCGCGAGCGCATCCTGCGCGTTGCTGTGAATGAGGAAAAGGCCTTCCTGAAGACCCTCGAGTCCGGCACCCGCCTCTTCGATGATGCCGTCCAAGAGCTCAAGTCCACCTCCCGCGCGAAGACCGCAAAGGTCCTGCCGGGCGAGAAGGCCTTTGAGCTGCACGATACCTATGGTTTCCCCATCGACTTGACCTTGGAGATGGCCCAGGAGGCCGGCCTTGAGGTCGACATGGATGGCTTTAACGATGCCATGGGCGAGCAGCGCCGCCGCGCCAAGGCCGATAATCAGGCCAAGAAGCACGGCCACACTGACCTTTCCCTCTACCGCGACTGGGTAGACAATAACCCCACTGTCTTCACCGGCTTTGAGGAGCTTACTTCCGACGCCCGCGTGATCGGCCTCGTCCGCGGAGGCGAGAAGGTCGACCAGGTGCATGAAGGTGACCAGGTTGAGGTCATCTTGGACCACACCCCGCTGTACGCCGAAGCTGGCGGCCAAATGGCAGACCGCGGACGCATTATGGCCGGCGAATCCCTCCTTGAGGTTAATGACGTCCAGAAGATTGGTAAGAAGCTGTGGGTCCACAAGGCCACGGTTACCGCCGGCGGCCTTGACTTGGGTATGTCCGTTGAAGCAGCCGTCGACGAGCAGTGGCGCCACGGTGCCACCCAGGCGCACTCCGCAACCCACCTCATTCACGCCGCACTGCGCCAGGTGCTTGGCCCCACCGCCGTCCAGGCCGGCTCCATGAACCGCCCGGGCTACCTACGCTTTGACTTCAACTACACCGAGCAGCTCAGTCAGGCGCAGTTGGAAGAGATTGCATTGATTACTAACCAGGCAATCGACTCCAACTTTGCCGTCAACACCATTGAGACCTCCCTGGAGGAGGCCAAAGCCATGGGCGCTATGGCACTATTCGGTGAGAACTACGGCAAGGAAGTCCGCGTGGTAGAGATCGGTGGCCCGTTCTCCATCGAGCTGTGCGGCGGTACGCACGTTGGTTCCTCCGCTGAAATCGGACCGGTGTCCGTGCTCGGTGAGTCCTCCGTTGGCTCTGGTGCTCGCCGCATCGAGGCCTACTCCGGTTTGGATGCCTTCCGTTACTACTCCAAGGAGACCGCCTTGGTGGAAGGCGTTTCTCGCGAGCTGAAGGTACAAACCGAGGACCTGCCGGAGCGCATTGCTCAGCTGTCTGAAAAGCTCAAGGCAGCGGAGAAGGAAATTGAAACCCTGCGCAAGCAGCAGCTGGCTGCGCGTGCCTCCGAGTTCGTCAGCGCGGCTAAGGACATCAATGGGTTCAAGGTCATTGCGCTGACCTTGCCGGAAGGCACCACCGGCGGGGACCTGCGCACCGTTGCTACGGACCTGCGCAACCGCCTGCGCGAGGAAGAAGCCGTCATCGTCTTGGGCGCCGAGGACAAAGGCAAGTTCCCGTTCATCGCGGCGGCCACGGACAAGGCCGTTGGGCGCGGCGTGAAGTCCGGGGACATCGTCAAGCAGTTTGGCCAGTACGTTGACGGACGCGGCGGCGGTAAGCCGGATATGGCTCAGGGCTCTGGTTCTACTGCGGCCGGTGCTGAGCGCGGCTTCGAGGCCGTCAAGGACATGCTCGAGTCCCTGTAGGAGTTCGACCGTGGCAAAAGTGGAACCAGATACCCCCGGAGTTGATGATCCGGGGCAGGGCCGTCGGCTCGCACTCGATGTCGGCACGGTGCGCATTGGCGTGGCAGTGTCCAATAGGGAAGCCACGCTTGCCACCCCAGTGGAGACCGTGCACCGGGAAACCGGGTTCAAGGACCGCGATAAGGGCGATATTGACCGCATCCTAGAACTGATTGATTGTTATGGCGCAGTAGAGGTCATCGTAGGGCTGCCGCGGGACCTGCAGGGAAATGGCTCAAAAAGCGTAAAACATGCTAAGGAAATTGCGTTTCGGATCCGCCGTCGGTTGAATCGAGATGCAAATATAGATAAAGTTCCACCACCAGTACGTTTGGCTGATGAGCGTCTGACCACCGTGGCAGCAACTACCGCGCTGCGCGCGTCTGGCGTGTCCGAGAAGAAGGGCCGTAAAGTCATCGACCAAGCAGCAGCGGTGGAGATATTGCAGACTTGGTTGGATGGGCGTGCGAGCGCGCTACGAACCCAAGATGCAATAGACCAGCCTTCAGACTCAGGAGACTAAAACACGTGAGCCGTAACCAAGAACGCCTCGGCCGATCGATGGAGCCGAAATACGTCAAGCGCCGCCAGCGCGGCATTGCCGTTGTCATTGCGTCCATCATCGTCATCCTTGGCGCCCTTATCTACATCGGATTCCGCCTCGGCAATACCTCCGCCGATTATGAAGGAACCGGCAACGGTACCACCCAGCTGGTGGAGGTGCCGGAAGGCTCGTCCATGTCCGAGCTCGGACCTGCTTTGGTAGAAAAGAACGTGGTGAAGACGCAGGACGCTTTCGATTCTGCTGCGTCGATGAACCACAGCGCGAGCCAAATCCAGCCGGGCTTTTATCGCCTACAGGAAGAGATGAGCGCGGACGCCGCAGTCGAGGCACTGTTGGATGAGAATAACCGCGTGGACATGCTCGAGGTGCAAGGCGGCGCCACCTTGGAGGACGTCAAGGTTGTGGGCGGAGACGTCCGCTACGGCATTTACTCCCTGATTTCTGAGGTCAGCTGCAACGATGGCAACTGCCTGAAGAAGGAGGACCTGGAAAAGGTTGCCGCGGAAACCGACCCAGCCGAGCTGGGCGCACCGGAGTGGGCCTTGGACGCTATCAACAAGCGCGGTAATGACCCAAAGCGCATTGAGGGCCTTATCGCCCCAGGTCAGTATGTCTTGGACCCCAATATGGAGGCCAAGGACATCCTCAAGGACCTCATCACCCGCTCCACCAAGCGCTACAACGAGACCAATATTCAGGAACGCGCGCAGGCTATCGGTTTGAGCCCTTATGAGCTGCTCACCTCCGCATCCCTGGTGGAGCGCGAGGCACCGGCAGGCGAGTTCGACAAGGTTGCCCGCGTTATCCTTAACCGCTTGGACGAGCCAATGCGCCTGGAGTTTGACTCCACCGTGAACTACGGCTTGGAAGACGTTGAGCTGGCCACCACCGATGAGGCCCGTGGGGAGAAGACCCCGTGGAATACCTACGCGAAGGAAGGCCTACCGGATACCCCGATTGCTTCTCCTTCGGACGATGCAATCAAGGCCATGGAAGAGCCGGCTGAGGGCAACTGGAAGTTCTTCGTCACCGTGGACCAGGAAGGCACTACCGTCTTCTCCGATAGCTACGATGAGCACTTGGGCCGCGTTGATGACGCCATCCGCTCCGGCGTGCTTGACTCGAAGCGCGAAGGAGAGGGCGCTGGTTCCGGCAACGGCGACGCCGCTGCCGAGCAGCCCGCCCAGTAAAGTCGCGATAACCACAAAGAGGTAGAAACACCATGCCACGTGCGGCGGTCCTTGGTAGCCCCATCGAGCACTCCTTGTCTCCGGTGCTTCACAATGCTGGCTACGAGGCCGCCGGGCTGGCCGGTTGGGACTACACCCGCTTTGAGTCATCGGCGGAGGGGCTGCCGGAATTGGTGGCGGCAAGCGACTCAGAGTTTGTTGGTTTCTCCGTGACCATGCCCGGCAAGTTTGCTGCCCTCAGCTTTGCGGACATTGTAAGTGACCGGGCCCAACTGATTGGCTCGGCAAACACCTTGGTGCGCAGGGCTGATGGGTGGTTTGCGGACAATACCGATACCGAGGGCGTACGCGGTGCGCTCGCCGAGCTCCTGGGGGATAGTCCGGCAGGTCATGCGCTGCTCATTGGTGCTGGGGGCACCGCCCGTCCGGCGTTGTGGGCGCTTTCCGAGCGCGGGGTGAAAAAGGTTACGGTCCTCAATCGTTCCGACCGGAGCGCCGAACTGTTGCCGCTCGCCCAGAACTTAGGGCTGGAGCTTTCCTTTATCAGTTTCGACGGGGACTTATCCGTCCTGTCTCGGGAAGCCGATGTCATTGTGTCCACGGTTCCGTCAGCGGCGGTGAAAGACTATGTCTTTGACCTCGCCCACGCACCGGTGCTGGACGTCATCTATGATCCCTGGCCTACACCGCTGACCACGTGTGCGGCGGCCAATGGGTACAAGACTGTGGGCGGGCATGTCATGCTCGCCTACCAAGCATTTAGTCAGTTCGAGCAATTTACTGGGGTGGCCGCCCCGCGGGAAGACATGCTGAAGGCATTGAACCAGGAGCTGCAGAAGCGGTCGCAGACGACTAAGTAGGAGGGGCGTCGGCAAGCGGGGCCGGCAACCCTCGTGCCGTAGGAACTGCAGACTTCGCCATGTAGACATTGACGCCCAGCGCTTCCTCACAGCGTGCCTTAGAGTGATCCCCGTGCTAATAGTCGGGGGAATTATTTATGGTTTGTGGGCAGCAGCCTTGTCTTGGTGGGATATTCGGCAGCGCCGATTGCCAGACTGGTTAACCCTTCCAGCTGCGGTGCTCTCGCTCGTCGTTGCCAATTGGAGTGGGCTGTGGTGGCCGGGGATGTACCTCGTGCTAGGGCTGGCCCATGCAGGCGTGGGTGGAGGCGACATAAAACTCGCCTGGCCCCTGGGAATGCTGGTGGGGCATGTGGCCGGGTTTATGGGCGTGGTAGCGGCAAGCGGCAGCGCGTCCCTTCTGACGCTTTTGTGGTCCGCGTGCAGTCGGCAGAAGAAGAGCCCGCATGGTCCCGCAATGCTGCTAGCGGCAACGGTCATTATCGCATGTGCACACCCTCTTTGAGGGGGTGGAAGAATATATTGCGGGACCAAGTTGGTACTGGATTGGCCAGGCCGTGCGATAATACCCGCATGCTTCGTTGGACTACTGCAGGTGAATCCCACGGCCAAGCTCTTATTTCGATGTTGGAGCATATGCCCGCTGGGGTCCCCATTACCCGCGCCGATATTTCCCATCAGCTTTCCCGGCGCCGCCTAGGCTATGGCCGCGGTGCCCGTATGAAGTTTGAGGCTGATGAGGTGACCGTGCTGGGCGGAGTCCGCCACGGGCTCACCTTGGGTAGTCCCATCGCCATCATGATTGGCAATACGGAGTGGCCCAAGTGGACCACCATTATGTCGGCTGATCCGCTGGATATGGACGATGAAGACACTATTAAAGCGATGAACTCCGGCCGCGGTGCCGCCTTGACGAGGCCGCGCCCCGGGCACGCGGACTTTGCCGGAATGGTGAAGTACCGCCTCAGTGAAGCACGCCCCATCCTCGAGCGCTCTTCTGCGCGTGAAACGGCGGCCCGTGTGGCCGCAGCTACCGTTGCGCGCAATTTCCTGCGCGAGACCTTGGGCGTTGAGGTTCTCTCTCACGTGATTTCCATTGGCGCTTCCGAGCCTTATGAGGGGCCTGCGCCAGCGTTCACTGACATCGAGGCTATCGATGATTCGCCGGTCCGCGCCTGCGATAAGGCGGCTGAAGCCTCCATGATTGCGGAAATTGAGGCCGCAAAGAAGCAGGGCGATACCTTGGGCGGCATCGTTGAGGTTGTGGTCGATGGTCTGCCTATCGGGCTGGGCTCGCATATTTCCGGCGATGACCGCTTGGACGCACAATTGGCTAGCGCCTTGATGGGCATTCAGGCTATCAAGGGCGTGGAAATTGGCGATGGCTTTGCCGAGGCCCGACGTCGCGGTTCCGCTGCCCACGATGAGATGGTCCGAACCGAAGAAGGCGTATCCCGCCTTAGCAACCGTGCAGGCGGACTTGAAGGCGGCATGACGAACGGGCAGCAGCTGCGCGTGCGGGCGGCGATGAAGCCGATTTCTACCGTTCCGCGTGCCTTGCGCACTATTGATATGGAGTCCGGCGCTGAAGCTACTGCCATTCACCAACGCTCCGATGTGTGCGCGGTTCCCGCGGCGGGCGTCGTTGCAGAGGCAATGGTTGCCCTCGTCCTTGCGCGCGCCGTGCTAGAAAAGTTCGGTGGCGATAGCCTCGAAGAAACCTCTGCAGCCATCGCCGCGTATGATAAATACGTTTCGGACCGTCTTGCTTTTGACCAGGAGTAAGTTATGACCACCCCAACCGCCGTTACGGGCCTGCCCCGTCCACGCGTTGTTTTGGTTGGCCCGCCAGGTGCGGGTAAATCCACCATTGGCCGCCGCCTTTCCCACGCCTTGAGCTGCGAACTGGTGGATTCGGATCACCTCATTGAACAGGATAAAGACAAGCCGTGCGGGGAAGTCTTTAGCGAGCTGGGTGAACCAGACTTTCGCGCGCTCGAAGCCGAGCACGTTGCTGCGGCGCTGCGCACTGGTGGAGTAGTCAGCCTCGGCGGCGGGGCAGTGCTGACGGACTCCACCCGTGAGCTGCTGGAGCGCCATAGTGTCATCTTTTTGGATATCTCTCCTGAAGAAGGTGCACGGCGGACGTCCGGGGATAGCAATCGGCCAGTGCTTGCGGCCGCCGATCCCCTCGAGCACTACCGCAACCTTGTGGAGGCGCGTCGCCCGTATTACCAGGAGGTGGCCGATTACCGGGTACGCACCGATGCCCGGACCCCACAGCAGGTAGTGGGCGATATTCTCGGCTTCCTCGATACTTTGTAGATTCCCGCCGCTCTACCACTAGTTCCTCGCCCCCCTTGGCTCGGCGGCGAACGGAAAGGACCATCATGCCCAGCATTGCCGTTAATGGACCACAGCCCTATGAAGTTCGCATTGGCGCCGATCTCAATTGGGACATCGCGCAGCGCTGCGCGCAGATTGGTGCAGGCCAGGCGGGCATTATCTGCCAGCCGCCCCTGCGTGCCGCGGCCGAGCGCTTAGCAGAACTCGTCGCCGCTGAGGGGGTGGAGCCTACGCTTATCGATGTCCCCGATGCCGAGGCCGCCAAGCAGCTCAGCGTCATCGGCGGCGTGTGGGATCAGCTGGGGGAGAAAGGCTTTAGCCGCCGTGACGTCATCATCGGCCTCGGCGGTGGCGCCACCACCGATTTGGCTGGGTTCGCGGCGGCCGGGTGGATGCGCGGCATCAAGGTCATTCAGGTACCGACCACGCTATTGGCCATGGTTGACGCGGCCGTCGGCGGCAAAACCGGCATCAATACCGCCGCCGGCAAGAACCTCGTTGGCGCTTTTCATGAGCCGGATTCTGTGTTTGTGGATCTGGAGCGCCTCGATACCCTCCCCGCGGCGGAGATCATTGCAGGCTCGGCAGAAATCATCAAAACCGGATTCATCCATGACCCGGTGATCCTTGAACGCTATGACAGTGACCCCGGTGCATGCGTGGACCCGCAGGGCTATCTTCCAGAATTGATCGAGCGCTCTATCGCGGTGAAGGCCGCGGTGGTGGGCGAGGACCTGAAAGAATCGGGCCTGCGTGAAACGCTCAACTACGGCCACACCTTTGGCCATGCAGTGGAGCGCCATGAACAGTATCAGTGGCGCCATGGTAATGCGGTGGCGGTGGGCATGATGTTTATCGCCCACCTAGCGCATGCGCGCGGCCTCATTGACGCGGAACTCGTGGAAAAGCACCGCCGAATCCTGCACAGCATTGGGCTGCCAACCTCGTATAAGGCAGGTCAGTTCGCGGACCTGTATGAGGCAATGACCCACGATAAGAAGAACCGCGACGGAAAGATCCGGTTTGTAGCCTTGACCGGGGTGGGCGAAACGACCCGTCTCGAAGGCCCCACCACGGAAGAGCTAGAGGCGGCCTACGCCGCGATTTCGGAGTAGAAATGAAGATTATTTTCCTCAACGGCCCGAACTTGAACCGCTTAGGAAAGCGGCAACCGGATGTCTACGGTTCCACCACCTTGGCGGATGTAGAACAGATGATCTCCTCGCGCGCCGCCACGCACGGTGCAGAGGTAGAGTGCTTCCAGTCCAACCATGAGGGTGAGCTCATTGAGAAGGTGCATGCTGCCGCGGATGCGGGCCACCCAGTGATTATCAATCCCGGCGGTTTTACCCATACTTCAGTGGCCCTGCGGGATGCCCTGGCTGAGGTAGCCGATGGCGCCGGATTCGTAGAGGTGCATATTTCTAATGTGCATGCGCGCGAGCCCTTCCGCCATCATTCCTATCTCAGTCCTATCGCCCGCGGCGTCATCGCGGGGTTGGGGGTCTTCGGCTACGTGGCGGCAGTGGACTACCTCTGCCAATAGGCACCCCTCGAACGGGCTGGGCGGCAGCCGGCTAGAAAGAATTCCGCCCAACTGCAGGGGCAGGGTCGATATACTGGGTGGATACTTTCTACACCGCAGTCGACCCTAAAAGGATGAAATCATGGCTTTGGCAGATACCCGTTTTAGTGACCGGCGCCGCAAGCTTGCCGCGGAACTAGCCGGCCAGCGCATCGATGCCGTTCTGGTCACCCACCTCACGCACGTGCGCTACCTTTCGGGATTCTCCGGCTCGAATGGCGGGCTATTGCTGCGCAAGGACCTTACCGCGCAGGTTGCTACCGACGGCCGGTACACCACGCAGATCGCCCGCGAAGTTCCCGATCTGGAGGCTATCCAAGGCCGCGCGGTAGGAAAGGTGCTCCTGCAGCAGTTTGCCGATGTCGAGGGACCGATTCGAGTCGGTTTTGAAGCAGACTACCTCTCGGTCTCCGAGCTGAAGGAGCTGGAAGAGTCCGCCCCGGAGTCGGTTACCTTGGTTCCCATCGCCGGGGTCATTGAACAAATTCGCTTGGTCAAGGATTCGCTCGAGCTAGAAAAGCTGGAAGAGATTGCCGCGCTGGCAAATCAGGCGCTGGAGGATCTACTCGCCGCTGGTGAGTTGCGTGCCGGCCGCACCGAGCGCCAAGTGGCCGCCGATTTGGAGTATCGTATGCGCATGCTCGGCTCGGAGCGAGTGAGCTTCGATACCATCGTGGCGTCCGGCCCGAACTCGGCGATGCCGCACCATGGTGCCGATGACCGGGTCATCGAGGACGGCGACCTAGTGACCATCGACTTCGGTGCCCACCTGCGCGGATTCAACTCCGATTGCACCCGCACCTACGTCGTGGGCACGGCGAATGATTTTGCCAAGGAAATCTATGATGTGGTGCTCCGCGCCCAAAAGGCAGGCGTGGCAGCGTCGGTGCCGGGCGCTAAGCTTGCCGACGTCGACGCAGCCTGCCGCGATGTCATCTCCGCCGCCGGCTATGGCGACTACTTTGTGCACTCGACGGGCCACGGCGTGGGCCTCGACGTCCACGAAGCCCCGTTCGCGGCACAAACCGGTAAGGGCGAACTCGCCGCAGGTATGACCCTGACCATCGAGCCGGGCATCTATGTGCCAGGCAAGGGTGGCGTGCGCATCGAAGACACCCTCATCATTACCGATGGTGCGCCGAAAATCATTACCGCCGCGACGAAGGAATTTACTGAACTGCCCGCCTAGTGAGCCAGCACCTTGGAGTTAAGCAGCTGGGCGACATTGCGATTGCCCAGGTGCGTGAGGTGATTAAAGAGATTGTGCGGTACGGAGTACTCCCACTTGCCGGAAATCCAGCGGGAGCTGTCCGGCGCGCACATGCCGTGATCAATGGAGTCGGCGCGTAGGTCGTAGTACTGCACGCCGTTTGCGCGTGCTGCCTTGTACATGGCGCTATTGACCTGGTCCTCACCGGTGCGGACCAGGCCCGCGTAGTCCATGTTGAAACCGGCTTCAGAGGATCCCGGTGCGGAGGTGCGCAGCGGGCATACCGCGCCATTGCGGGCGGAGATGGCGGGATAGCCTACAACGGTGATGCGGGCATTCGGGGCGGCGTGCCGGACCCGCTGGATCGAATGCTTCATACCGTCGTAGTAAGGGTTGGAAGAAGAAAGCGATGGGCGCACGATTTCCTGGAGATCATTGGCGCCAAACTGAATCAATACGTTCTTCGTTTCGCCATTGAGATCATTATTGGCAATGGCTCCGTTGATCTGTTCACCGAAGTCCTTGCGGTGCGACTGGCCAGCGGCCTTCGCCGCAGAGCATGCGTAGTTGGCTACGTGCTGACCAGAAACACGGCCCAATTCGCGGCCGACATTACTCTGACCCTGCGGGCAGCCTTGTGGGGACGGCGCGCCAGGAGCGTCTTCGATGCCGTGGGTAGCAGACGAGAGCGTAGTGCTTGCCGAAGGGGACAGGCTCGAGGTAGTGCCAATTTGGCCATAGGTTGGGTTGGCAAAGACAGAATCGCCGAACATCACGGTCTGGGCGTCTGCCGCCATGGCCTGCGGAGCGGAGAGTGCTGCTACGGCTGCGCCAGTAGCGGTAGCCGCGGCGTAAAGCTTCTTGAGAGGCATCGCAAAAATCCTTGGTAGATATGTGAAAAATCAATAAAGCAAAGCCTTATCGTACAGCGAGTTATTGCTGGATAAAAACCTTTGATTGTTCGCGTGTCTGATGGTTTAGGGCAGGCGACGGGCCCCGAAAGTCACTCCGCTGGTAACTGTGGGGAAGAAATGGGGGACCGGTAATACCCCAAGGGGCAGTTGTCCGGTAGGCTTAAACATTGTTTTCAACCTTTAGTCCACAATTTTCGGGAGTTTAACCGCAATGGCTGATACTACTGATTTCAAGAACGGCCTCGTTCTGAAGATCGACAACAAACTGATGCAGATCGTTGAGTTCCAGCACGTGAAGCCGGGCAAGGGCCCAGCCTTCGTGCGTACCAAGCTCAAGGATGTTGTCTCCGGTAAGACCGTGGACAAGACCTGGAATGCTGGCGTTAAGGTAGAGACCGCTACCGTGGACCGCCGCGATATGACCTACCTGTACAACGATGGCACCAGCTACGTTGTTATGGATGAAAAGACCTTTGAGCAGTTCGAGCTCCCGCCGGAGAAGTTCGGCGATGCCGCTCGCTTCCTGCTGGAGAACATGCGCGTTCAGGTTTCCTTCTACGAGGATGAGGCACTGTTTGCCGAACTGCCTATCTCCGTAGACCTTAAGGTCGAGCACACCGAGCCTGGCCTGCAGGGTGACCGTTCTTCCGGCGGCACCAAGCCCGCCACTCTGGAAACCGGCGCTGAGATCCAGGTTCCGCTGTTCATTGAGATCGGCAACGTCCTCAAGATCGATACCCGTACCGGCGAGTACCTCTCCCGCGTTAACAACTAGGGCATCTGACTGTGTCTGATAACACCCCTAAGCGCGATATCAACTACAAGCGGCACACCGCGCGGTACCGCGCGCGTCGTCGTGCCGCCGATATCCTCTACGAGGCAGAAAACAGGGACGTTGACCCCGTTGCCATCGTGGAGGATCGCATCGCATTGGCACGTGAGGATCGCAATGCGGTAGCACCTGTCGCCGAATACACGCAGGTCATTGTCAAGGGCGTCGCTGAAGAGCTGGATGCCATCGATGACACCATCTCTCGCTTCCTTGCCGAGGACTGGGAACTGCACCGCATCCCGGCCGTTGACCGTGCGATCCTGCGCCTATCGGTGTGGGAGCTGCTGTTCAACCCGGATATTCCCACCGCTACTGCAGTCGTGGAAGGCGTGGAGATTGCCTCCCAGTACTCTAACGACCAAGCGGCTCCATACATTCACGCCGTGTTGGATGACGTGGCGCAATCCCGTTCTGCGGAAAACCCGATGTCCGCAGAACACCAGGGCAGCGATGCGGATGCCGACGGCGAGGATACGACCGACGAGGAGTCGGTAGACTCTAAGAACGCGGAAGATGCGGCCGAGGATACCTCCGCATCCACCGCTTCGGACTCCGCTGCCGCGGCCGACGGCTCGGCTGTAGCAGACGGTTCTGCGCAGCAGGACCCCACTGCGGAATAGCCAGATTTAGACTGGCCCGCATACTTAAACCGCCCGCCCAGCTCGATGGTGAAGAGCTGTGGCGGGCGGTATTTTCATGGCCAAGACAGAGCCAATCGACGCCCATTTTCGTGTCTCCATGTGCCCAGAACGGCCAAGAGGAAAAAGAACTCTCCCCGTCATCCTTGCGCCGTTGTTAAGGCGGAAGGAGAGGGGAGAGCAGTGGAGACTAGAGCGGCTTAGCTCTGCGCAGCGTCGCCTGCGGCGGCATCGTCAGAACCAGCCTTGGCTGCGGTCTCGGAGCCAAGCTTGGCCATCTCTTCGGCGGCAGAAACCATGGCATCCTGGCCGCGAATGACGCCATCTACGGCGGTCTTCAGGGCAGCCTGCAGCTGCTCGTCGGTCATGCCGGCGGCGGCAGGGATATCGCGCTCGGTGCGCACCACGAGCATGTCATCGTGCTCCGAGATAACTGCGCGGGCGCCGAAGGCTACGGAGTTGATCTGGTTAGCCGCGAGGAAGAGGCCGGCGTCGGCTTTGGAATAGGCGGCGTCGGTAGGCACATCGCAACGGACAATAACTACGGAGTCGAGAACGGCGAACATAGTGGGCAGGCCGTTGAGGTTGGCGGTAGCTGCCTCAATATCGCTGTCCATCTTGGTCAATTCGATGTCGAAGGTGCGCATGGCCTCGACAACGCGGTCCAGGGTGATCTCCGGCAGATTGTTTTCGGTAGAGGCATTAGTCATGGTTGTGCTCCTCCCAAGTCACGAGCTGTGGGTAGTGTTCTTCCACGAAGGCGAAGGACTGCAGCATAGAATCCAGCGTGGACATCACGAAGGCGCCGATCTGATTGCGGGACAAACCGTGGGCAATGTTGATCTCGCGCACGCCGGAGACGGCGAGGTTATTCTCGGCGGACTCAAAGAAGCGCAGGGTCGGCGCGAAGTGCTGCTGGTTCCACTGGTTGAGCGCCGTCAACAGGCTTGGGCCCTCAGAAGAAGGCACATTGCCGCGCCAGACGGAATCCGCCACGAGCACATCATCGCGCACCTGCATGGCGATGGCGACGTTGGAGAAACCCGTGCGCAGGATCTGCACGGTTTCTTCCTCGCTTACTGGCTGTTCTTCGAGGCGGTATTCCAGGTTCTCAGATGCAAAGATCTCGCCGATGCGCTCGAGAGTTACGGGCTCTACCGGCGTATCGGGATACAGGGTTGGTTCTTCAGACACTTAAGTAGTCTCAATCCATGTACTAATCGGGGATAAAGGTCAACCTTTGCTAGTTTACCTAAGTTCTTATCTAGCTACTGGGACTGCCATAGGTGCTCGCCGCCAAGTTCGTGGGCGAGAGCAGTATCGATCGTGGGGTACCGGAACGTATGCCCGGTGTTTTGAAGAACGGTGGGGCTTACGCGTTGTTGCGCCAAGGCCAACTCTTGGGCGCCTTCCTTGCCCAGCAAGATTGCGGGACCGAAGGGTGGAACGGGGAGCAGGGCTGGGCGATGTAGCTCGGCACCAAGGGCTTTGACGAAGTCCTTGTTGAGTACCGGGTTAGGCGAGGCCGCATTGACGGGGCCTTCTAGCGAATCGTCCACGATGGCGCGGAAGTAGGCATCTGTCAGGTCATCGAGGGCGACCCAGCTGAACCAGAACTCACCGTCGCCGAAGGGGCCGCCTAGGCCGGTGGAGAAGAGGGCACGCAGCAGCGGCAGGAGGCCGGAACCGCCCGACATGGCGATGCCGGTACGAATATTGACTACGCGAGTGCCCGCGGCGCGGGCGGGTTCGCAGGCGCGCTCCCAGTCGACCACCACGTCTGCCAGGAAGCCCTCGCCAGGTGCGGAGTCTTCGGTGAGGACCTCATCGCCGCGGTCGGATCCGTAGTAGCCCACGGCAGAGGCGCAGACCATGGTGTCGACGGAATCCGTGGTGCCCGCTAGACGGGCTAGGCGCTCGGTGGGGCCAACGCGGGAATCGCGGATGGCGGCCTTGTGCTCGTCATTAAAGCGGCCGAAGATGGGCTCGCCCGCCAGGTGGACGAGGACGTCGACGCCGCGTAGGAGGTCGGGATCGGGCTGCTCCGGGCGCCAGGTGCGCTGGCCCTTGGAAGCCGTGCCGCGCACGAGCTGGATCACCGTGTGCCCGGCGGTGCGCAGCTGTGCGCTGAGCGCTGCACCCACGCTGCCGCGGGAGCCGGTTACGGCGATGGTTAGTGGTTCGGTGTTTAAGGAGGCGTCGGCAAGCCGCCGGAGAAAGGAAAAATCCTCAATGAGCTGGTGCTGCCGATAAGCAAAGACCGATTCCAGCGCCGCCGAAGGGATGCGGGTAGTGACTTCATCGCGAACGAGCGTGCCGTCCGGGTGATCCGCAAAGGTGTGGTGGTGCTGCCATGTGGCAAATTTGCGAATGGGCGAGTTCACGCACACATCGGTGAACTCATAGCCCTCGCGATACTGGGAAAGTTTATGCTGAGCAGTCCAGCGCAGGCCGCCCGGAAGGCCCAGGATGGAGGTGCCATCGCCCAGATTCTCTGCTTGCTGGATGGGTTTCATGAAGGCAAAGGGCGCGTTCAGACGGGTTAAAGCGCCTTGGCGGGTATGCCATTGCCAGACCTGCTCGCGCGGGGCGGGGACTATGTGTTCGGCGGAAAAACTCACTGACTGATACGCCTCCTTCTTTTCGCCCTCACCCAAATGGTGGGGAAGGTGCTAGAGTATTCTGTGTCTAAGAGCATAGACATTTTTGAGACCATCAACCGGCATCCTTTAAAGACCGCACCGTGAGGCGGGGAAGGAGGTCACGATGAGTGGAACTGACGCTACCGCGAAGCAGCTAGAGCTTTTAAGCTCCGATGATGTTTCGCGTACCGTTGCACGCATCGCGCACCAGATCATTGAAAAAACGGCGCTCGATTCCGCGGACGCACCGCGGGTCATTCTGCTTGGCATTCCCTCTGGTGGCGTGCCACTTGCACAGCGCCTAGCGCACAAGATTGAAGAATTTTCCGGGGTCGCAGTCCCATGGGGCTCTCTCGATATCACTCTCTACCGCGATGACCTTTTGAATAAGCCGCATCGCGCACTCCAACCGACGACGATTCCCACCGGTGGCATCGATAATGCCATCGTCATCTTGGTCGACGATGTGCTGTATTCCGGCCGCACAATCCGCGCCGCCTTGGACGCGTTGAGTGACGTGGGCCGTCCGGACATTATTCAGCTGGCCGTCTTGGTAGATCGCGGCCACCGCGAGGTTCCTATCCGCGCCGACTATGTGGGTAAGAATCTGCCCACCGCGCGAGAAGAAGACGTCACCGTATACAACAGCGAGATTGACGGCCGGGATGCGGTCGTATTGACCCGAGCCGCCGCAACAACTGACGGAGCTGGCTCCGAAACGGGGGAGGCATAACCATGAAGCACCTCATCGATATGGCAGAGCTGGACCGAAGCGAAATTATCGGTCTGATGGATGAAGCGGATCGCTTCCGGGAGGCCCTAGAAGGCCGCGAAGTAAAGAAGCTGCCGACCCTGCGGGGGCGGACTATCTATACCCTCTTTTATGAAAACTCCACCCGCACCCGCTCTTCCTTTGAAACGGCCGGCAAGTGGATGTCCGCGGACGTCATTAACCTGTCTGCCTCCACCTCCTCGGTAAAGAAGGGCGAGTCCCTGAAGGATACGGGCCTTACCTTGGCCGCCATCGGCGCCGATGCGATCATCATGCGCCACCCTTCCTCTGGTGCGCCCCAGCAGCTAGCCCAGTGGGTTGCCCCTAATGGCAAGGGTCCTTCAGTGATTAACGCGGGCGACGGCGCGCACCAGCACCCAACGCAGGCGCTTCTCGACGCCGTCACGGTGCGTCAGCGCCTGGGACTGCATAGCGACGAAGGCTTTGCCGGCCTGAAGGTCAAGATTGTGGGCGATTGCCTGCACTCGCGCGTCGTACGCTCCAACGTAGATTTGCTCACCACTCTTGGTGCTGAGGTAACCCTCGTGGGCCCAGCCACCCTCATGCCCTTTGGGGTAGAGAATTGGCCAGTGCGCGTGTCCTATGACTTTGATGCGGAAATCGCAGACGCCGACGTCGTCATGATGCTGCGCGTGCAGCAGGAGCGCATGAACGGCGGCTTCTTCCCCTCCCACCGCGAGTATGCCAACCTCTTTGGCCTGTCTAAGGATCGCGCGGCGGCCATGCATAAGGACGCCATCGTCATGCACCCAGGCCCGATGCTGCGCGGCATGGAGATTAACTACGGCGTCGCAGATTTGGACAAGACTGCGGTCCTGCAGCAGGTGCACAACGGTGTACACGCCCGCATGGCGGTGCTGTTTACCCTGCTGACCAATGGCGAAAACGCCGGCATTTAAACCCGCGACCCACACTCAACTTTAGGGAGAGACAATGACTACTTACCCGGAAACCGGTCGCCTTTCCGCGCCGGCGGAAACCCCACTGGTGATTAAGAATGTGCGCCTGTACGGCGAAGGCGAGCCCACCGATGTCGTGGTCAAGGACGGCATCATCGCTACGATTGGCGCCACGGCAGAAGCCGAGGATGCACAGGTCATCGACGGCCAGGGCAACGTGCTCTTGCCAGGCCTGGTAGATATGCACGTGCACCTGCGCGAGCCCGGCCGCGAGGACACCGAGACCATCGAGACCGGCTCCAAGGCTGCCGCCAAGGGCGGTTTCACCGCCGTGTTCACCATGGCTAATACCAACCCGGTGACCGACCAGCCAATCATCGCTGAGTCCGTATGGGCCAAGTCCCAAGCACTGGCGCTGTGCGATGTCCACCCGGTGGGCTCCATTACCAAGGGCCTGGAAGGCAAGACCCTCACTGAGTTCGGCATGATGGCGCGCTCGGACGCCAAGGTCCGCATGTTCTCCGATGACGGCAAGTGCGTCCAAGATCCGCAGCTGATGCGTCGCGCCTTGGAATACGCCAAGGGCATGGACGTGCTGCTGGCTCAGCACGCCGAGGATGACCGCATGACCGCCGGTGCTTCCGCCCATGAAGGCGAGACCGCGGCCAAGCTCGGCCTGCGCGGGTGGCCGCGCGTGGCGGAAGAATCCATCGTGGCCCGCGACGCCCTATTGGCGCGCGACTACGGCAACCGCGTGCACATCTGCCACGCCTCGACCCAGGGCACCGTGGAGCTGCTGAAGTGGGCAAAGGAGCAGGATATTCCTCTCACCGCCGAGGTAACCCCGCACCACCTGTTGATGACCGATGACAAGCTGCGCACCTACGATGGCCTCTTCCGCGTCAACCCGCCGCTGCGCGAACAGCGCGATACCAAGGCCCTGCGCGAGGCGCTGCTTAACGGCACCATCGATTGCGTTGCCACCGACCACGCCCCGCACGGCTCCGAAGACAAGTGCGTGGAGTTTGAAAATGCCCGCCCTGGCATGTTGGGCCTGGAATCTTCCTTGGCCGTCATCGCCAAGATCTTCGTCGAGTCCGGCCTGGCTGATTGGCGCTTTGTCGCTCGCGTCATGTCCGAACGCCCCGCAGAAATTACCCGCCTGCCGGGCCATGGCCGTCCCATCGCAGAAGGCGAGCCTGCCAACTTGACCATTGTGGACCCAGACCACCATTGGGTTTCTGATTCCGCCAAGCTGGCCTCCAAGTCCGAAAACAACCCGTACGCTGGCGAAGAATTTGGTGCCCGCGTTACCCACACCATTTTGCGAGGTGCCGTTACTTTTGACTTGGCAGCCTCCGAAGAAGACTAACCTTGCACACTGAGACCACCTATATGGCAGAGAAAGGCCACGACGTGACTGATAGAACCCCAGCAATCCTCGTTCTCGCGGACGGGCGCACCTTCCGCGGTTATGGCTTTGGCGCCACCGGCACCACCTTGGGCGAGGCCGTATTCACCACGGCGATGACCGGCTACCAGGAGACCATGACGGACCCGTCTTACCACCGCCAGATTGTGGTTTCCGCAGCGCCGCACATTGGCAATACCGGTTGGAACGACGAGGACAATGAGTCCCACGGCAACCACATCTGGGTTGCGGGCCTCGTCATCCGCGACCTCGCGCAGCGCGTATCCAACTGGCGCGCGGAGCGCAGCCTGAGCGAGGAGATGGAAAAGCAGGGTGTCATTGGCATCCGCGGCATCGATACCCGCACCTTGGTGCGCCACCTGCGCAACTACGGCTCCATTGCCGCCGGCCTGTTCTCCGGCGAAGATGCAAAGCGCCCAGTAGAAGAGTTGCTCAAGGAAGTTAAGTCCCAGGACTCTATGGAAGGCGCTGATCTTGCCGCAGAAGTATCTACCGACGAGCCGTACACGGTTGAGGCCGTAGGGGAGAAGAAGTACACCGTCGTTGCCTTCGACATGGGTGTGAAGAGCGCAACCCCGCGCCACTTCTCCCAGCGCGGTATCGAAACCATCGTCGTGCCCGCAAATACCTCCTTTGACAAGGTGAAGTCCTATAACCCGGACGGCGTCTTCGTCTCCAACGGCCCGGGCGACCCGGCTACCGCCGACGAAATGGTGGGCATCATCAAGCAGGTGCTCGAAGCCAAGATCCCGTTCTTTGGCATCTGCTTTGGCAACCAGCTCCTGGGCCGCGCGCTTGGCCTGGACACCTACAAGATGAAGTTCGGCCACCGTGGCATCAACGTGCCGGTGCGCAATAACGTGACCGGCAAGATTGATATCACCTCTCAGAACCACGGCTTCGCGCTGAAGGCACCGGAAGGCTACGACCTAGACAGCAAGGACGCCGAGTTCGCCACCGACTTCGGCCCCGCCCAGGTCACCCACATCTGCCTCAACGACGACACCGTCGAGGGCGTGGCATTGCGCAACGGCATGGCCTACTCCGTGCAGTACCACCCAGAATCCGCGGCGGGCCCGCACGATGCCAACCCGCTATTTGATCAGTTTGAAGAACTGATGGCTAACCACACCCCAAATAAGTAGACCACCAGGAAAAGGAAGAATAACTATGCCAAAGCGCAACGACATCAACCACGTCCTGGTCATCGGCTCCGGCCCGATCGTCATCGGCCAGGCTTGCGAGTTTGACTACTCCGGTACCCAGGCCTGCCGCGTGCTCAAGGAGGAGGGCCTGCGCGTAACGCTGGTCAACTCCAACCCGGCCACCATCATGACCGACCCTGAGTTTGCGGACCACACCTACGTGGAGCCCATTGAGCCGGAATACATCGAAAAGATTCTGGTCAAGGAACGCGAAGAGGGACACCCCATCGACGCCGTGCTGGCTACCCTGGGCGGCCAGACCGCGCTAAATGCCGCAGTTCAGCTCGACCGCCAAGGAATTTTGGACAAGTACGGCATAGAGCTCATCGGCGCAGATATTGACGCCATCGAGCGCGGCGAGGACCGCCAGAAGTTCAAGGACATCGTCGCCTCCATCGGCGGTGAGTCCGCCCGCTCCGCTGTGTGCCACAACATGGATGAGGTCCACGAGACCGTCGACAAGCTTGGCCTGCCCGTTGTTGTCCGCCCTTCCTTCACCATGGGCGGCCTGGGCTCCGGTCTGGCCTTTAATAATGAGGACCTGGATCGCATCGCCGGCGGCGGCTTGGCCGCATCCCCTGAGGCCAACGTGCTCATTGAGGAATCCATCCTGGGCTGGAAGGAATACGAGCTCGAGCTCATGCGCGATGGCGATGACAACGTCGTGGTCGTTGCCTCCATAGAAAACGTCGACGCCCTAGGCGTGCACACCGGCGATTCCGTCACCGTCGCCCCGGCGCTGACGCTTACTGACCGTGAGTTCCAGAAGATGCGTGACTTGGGCATTGCCATCATCCGCGAGGTCGGCGTCGATACCGGCGGCTGCAATATCCAGTTCGCGGTCAACCCGGACGACGGCCGCATCATCGTCATCGAGATGAACCCGCGCGTTTCCCGTTCCTCCGCGCTCGCCTCCAAGGCCACCGGTTTCCCGATTGCCAAGCTGGCTGCCAAGCTCGCCATTGGCTACACCTTGGACGAGGTGCAAAACGACATCACCGGCGAGACCAAGGCAGCTTTCGAGCCGACCCTGGACTACGTCATTGTCAAGGCCCCACGCTTTGCTTTTGAGAAGTTCCCGGGTGCCGATGACACCTTGACTACCACCATGAAGTCTGTGGGCGAGGCCATGGGCATCGGCCGCAACTACATCGCGGGCCTGAACAAGGTCATGCGTTCTTTGGAAAACAAGCCGAATGGCTTCTGGACCAAGCCGGATGAGTACTTCGCGGGCGAGCGTGCCACTGACCTGCAGGCCGTGCTCAAGGATCTGGAGCGCCCAACCGAGGGCCGCATGTACGACATCGAGCTAGCCCTTCGTCTTGGCGCTTCTGTAGACGAGGTCCATGAGGCTTCCGGCGTAGACCCATGGTTCATCGCTGAGCTGGCCACGTTGGTGGCCTTCCGCCAGGAGCTTATCGACGCCCCAGTGCTCACCGAGGAGCTGCTGCGCGAGGCCAAGGTCTTTGGGCTTTCCGACGCCCAAATTGCCGCCCTTCGCCCCGAATTCAACGGCGAGGATGGCGTCCGCAGCCTGCGCTGGCGCATGGGCATCCGCCCCGTGTACAAGACGGTAGATACCTGTGCTGGCGAGTTCGAAGCACAGACCCCGTACCACTACAGCTCCTATGAGCTTGACCCGGATGCCGAGACCGAGGTTCGCCCGGCACCGGAAGGCTCCAAGGGCAAGGTCATCATTTTGGGCTCCGGCCCTAACCGCATTGGTCAAGGTATCGAGTTTGACTACTCCTGCGTTCACGCGGCCCTGGAACTTTCGGATCAGGGCTACGAGACCGTCATGGTCAACTGCAACCCGGAGACCGTCTCCACCGACTATGACACCGCAGACCGCCTCTACTTCGAGCCGCTGACCTTCGAGGATGTCATGGAGGTCTACCACGCGGAGGCCGCTTCCGGTGACGTTGCCGGTGTGATCGTCCAGCTGGGTGGACAGACACCACTGGGCCTCGCTGCCCGCCTAGAGGAGGCAGGCGTTCCGGTTGTGGGCACCAGCCCCGCAGCTATCGACTCCGCCGAGGACCGCGGCGAATTTGGCAAGGTCCTCGATGAGGCAGAATTGGCAGCACCGGAATACGGCACCGCCACCTCCTTCGCGGAGGCCCGCGAGGTTGCTTCCTCCATCGGCTACCCGGTACTGGTTCGTCCGTCCTACGTGCTGGGCGGCCGCGGTATGGAAATCGTCTACGACGAAAAGGCGTTGGAAGACTACATCGAACGTGCCACAGAGCTGTCTCCGGACCACCCGGTTCTGGTGGACCGCTTCTTGGATTCCGCTATCGAGATTGATGTTGATGCGCTGTGCGACGGCACCGAGGTCTACTTGGGTGGCGTCATGGAGCACATCGAGGAGGCCGGTATCCACTCCGGTGACTCCTCCTGTGCGCTGCCTCCGATGACACTTGGACCCGAGGACATTGAAAAGGTCCGCACGTCCACCCGATTGCTCGCCGAGGGCATTGGCGTCAAGGGCCTGATGAATGTCCAATTCGCCTTGAAGGACGACATCCTCTATGTCATCGAGGCGAACCCACGTGCTTCCCGTACCGTGCCGTTCGTATCCAAGGCCACTGGCGTACCGCTGGCTAAGGCAGCTTCTCGCGTCATGATGGGCTCGAGCATCGCGGATCTGCGTGCCGAAGGTATGATTCCTTCCGAATACGACGGTGGCTCTTTGCCGCTGGAACACCCGATTGCCGTCAAGGAAGCAGTCTTGCCGTTCAACCGCTTCCGCCGCCCTGATGGCAGCCTTCTCGATACGCTGCTCTCGCCAGAGATGAAGTCCACCGGTGAGGTCATGGGCTTGGCTACCAACTTTGGTGCGGCCTATGCCAAGGGCGAAATCGCGGCCTTTGCCGTACCGCCCACGGAGGGCACCGTCTTCGTTTCTGTTGCCAACCGCGACAAGCGCACCCTGATCTTCCCCATTCAGCGCCTGGCCAACATGGGCTACAACATCGTCGCTACCGCCGGCACCGCGCAGATGCTGCGCCGCAACGGTATCGAGTGTGAGGTTGCCGCCAAGGTCTCTGAGGCCAAGGATGGCGAAGAGTCCATCGTGGATAAGATTTTCAATGGCGAGATTGACTGGATTCTCAATACTCCTGCCGGCTCCGCGGGTGCCCGCCACGATGGCTACGATATCCGCGCCGCCGCCGTGCACATGGAGATCCCGCTGGTGACCACCGTGCAGGGTGTAACCGCGGCCGTCCAAGGCATCGAAGCTATGCGCATTGGCAACCTGCAGGTACGCGCACTCCAGGAGCTTGAGCATGGCCCACAGCACTAAAGGATTTGGCGAGCGGCTAGAAGAAGCCGGGCAGGAACGTGGGCGCCTGTGCGTTGGCATCGACCCGCATCCATATCTCTTGGAGAAATGGGGGCTGGAGCCCACCGCTGAAGGTCTGCGGACCTTTAGCATGCGCTGCGTTGAAGCCTTTAGCGATACCGCCGCCTTGGTAAAGCCACAGGTCGCTTTCTTTGAGCGCTTTGGCTCTCAGGGCTTTGCGGTCCTCGAAGAAGTCCTAGCTTCCCTGCGGGAAGCGGGGTGCCTGACTGTCGCCGATGCCAAGCGCGGCGATATTGGTTCCACCATGGCCGGCTATGCAGATGCGTGGCTCGGCGAAAGCTCGCCGCTGCGCGCAGACTCTGTGACCGTGTCACCCTATCTAGGCGTTGGCGCACTGGGGCCGGTTTTCACCAAGGCCGAAGAAACCGGCCGCGGTGTATTCGTCCTGGCGGCTACCTCCAACCCGGAGGCACGTGCCATTCAGTCGGTCCCGGTGGGCGAGGAGAGCACTATCGCTCAGGGTGTCGTTGATGAATGCGCCGCGTTCAATGTCGAGGCACACAAGGCCGACAAGCCTGGCGATGTCGGCGTAGTCGTCGGCGCTACGTTGGACAATCCGCCGCGCCTCGATGCACTCAATGGTCCGGTGCTTCTGCCCGGTGTTGGCGCCCAGGGCGCTGGCCCAGAGCAGGTGCACGGCATTGTTTCTGCTCATCCATCGCTGGGATTTGCCAATGTGTCCCGAGCAGTGCTGGAGCAGGGTCCGGACGTCGCTGACCTGCGCAAAGCAGTTGCTCAGGTGGCAGCGGAGTTCCGGGACTAAAAGGGGCGGCGTGGCTGATTAACAGCCGCGCCGTTTACCTGGTACTTTGTTTAAGGTATGTGCGGTGACGTGCTAAAATAGGCGTGCTTTTGGACCCGCTAATCGTCACCGTTCAATGAGCAGTGCTAGGATTACCAGAAGTCGGTTTGCTCGAAGGTTATTAATAACTTTCCGCGGTGTATTAACTGCGTTAGGCAACCGTAATCTGGTACCAAGTACTAGACGTAACAGAATCAATCTAATGAATCGGAGGAAACCCGTGGCCCTTCCAAAGTTGACTGATGAGCAGCGCAAGGAAGCTCTCGCAAAGGCCGCTGAGGCCCGCAAGGCTCGCGCCGAGCTCAAGGCTGCGCTCAAGCGCGGCGAGACCGACCTGAAGGACGTGCTCGAAAAGGCCGAGACTGATGAGATCATCGGCAAGACCAAGGTTTCTGCACTCCTCGAGGCTCTGCCGAAGGTTGGCAAGGTCAAGGCTAAGGAAATCATGGAGGACCTGGAGATTGCTCAGACCCGTCGTCTGCGCGGCCTAGGTGAGCGTCAGCGTCGTGCTCTCCTCGAGCGTTTCGGCTACGGCGAATAGTCACAACCATGGCTGACGCAACTACACGCGGGCGCCTCGTCGTATTGGCGGGGCCTTCCGCAGTGGGAAAATCCACCGTAGTTTCGCGTCTGCGCAGTGACGTCGAGGGGCTGTATTTCAGCGTGTCTATGACCACGCGCCAGCCCCGCCCCGGGGAGCAGGACGGTGTCGACTACTTCTTCGTCACCCCAGAAATCTTTCAGCAGCGAATCGATGCCGGGGAGATGCTCGAATGGGCTGATATCCACGGCGGGTTGCAGCGCTCTGGAACGCCTGCCCAGCCGGTAGAGGAAGCTTTGGCCGCTGGCCGGCCGGTACTCGTTGAGGTTGACCTCGCGGGTGCTCGGAGTGTTAAGAAAGCGCTGCCGGAGGCAGACCTGGTCTTTTTGGCACCCCCGTCATGGGAGGTACTTGTGGAGCGGCTTACCGGCCGCGGTACCGAGCCGCAAGACGTCATTGACCGTAGGTTGCAAACTGCGCATGAGGAACTAGCCGCACAGGACGAGTTCGATCACGTCGTTGTGAACGAGGATCTGGACGAGGCAGTATCTGCCATTAGTGATATCCTGCGGGCATAGACCTCCTTTTTGACCATCTTCAATCAATGTAAAGGTGCATGTGACTAACGTGACCACCCCTTCTAACACTGAAGCCGCAAAGGCGGAACCAGTATTTGATGATCCGATCGGCATTACTGATCCCCCGATCGATGAGCTTTTGGACAAGGTTTCCTCTAAGTACGCTTTGGTCATCTTTGCCGCTAAGCGCGCACGCCAGATCAATAGCTACTACCAAGAGCAGGATGAAGGTGTCTTCGAGTTCGTAGGCCCGCTGGTTACCCCAGAGCCAGGCGAAAAGCCTTTGTCCATCGCATTGCGCGAGATTGATGCTGGCCTGCTTGACCACGAGGAAGGCAAGTAGCTAGCACTAAGCGTGTAATAGCTTTAAGGCTCCACGCGCCGCCACGGATGTGCATCCCCGAATTAGGGTGCACCTCTTGGTCGCGGCGGGTGGAGCCTTTCTCTACGTCGGCAGGTACCATCGGGCGGTGTGACTGATAAAGATACCTCTCGCAATATTGTTCTGGGCGTCGCTGGCGGCATCGCTGCCTTCAAGGCGTGCCACCTCGTGCGCAACCTCAAAGAAGGGGGCGATGATGTCCGCGTTGTCCCCACGGAAAGTGCACTGAACTTCGTGGGCGCGGCCACGTTTGAGGCACTGTCCGGCCATCCCGTCGCCACGAGTGTGTTTCAGGCCGTGGATGAGGTGCAGCACGTCAACGTAGGACAGCATGCGGATGCAGTGGTCATTGCGCCCGCCACCGCGGATCTTATCGCGCGCTTGGCTGCAGGCCGAGCAGACGATTTGCTCACGGCCACCGTATTGGTCGCAACGTGCCCGGTTATTGTGGCCCCGGCCATGCACACTGAGATGTGGCATAACCCCGCTACGCAGGACAACGTGGCTACTTTGCGACGCCGCGGTATTACCGTCATCGAGCCCGCCCACGGACGCCTTACCGGCAAGGATTCTGGCCCAGGTCGTTTGCCGGAGCCGGAACAAATCGCCGAGATTATCCGTACTGAACTGGCAGGCTATCGAGTGCAGCACACCTGGCAGGGCAAGAAAGTCGTCATATCGGCCGGCGGTACCCAGGAAGAGCTGGATCCGGTCCGATACTTGGGTAATCGCTCTTCCGGCAGGCAGGGATTCGCGCTCGCGGAATGGGCCGCCCAGATGGGGGCCAAGGTCACCCTCGTTGCGGGTAATACCGCCCAGCTTCCTGTGCCAAGCGGTGCGAAGCTCCGGCACATTGTCTCCACCCGTGAGTTGGAGGACGCCATGCGCGAGGAGTCCCGCGATGCGAACGTGGTGATCATGGCCGCTGCAGTCTCTGACTTCCGTCCGGCGGTGGTCGCCGAATCAAAGATGAAGAAGGGACAGGCAGACGATGCACTCTCGACGCTCCATCTGGTGGAAAACCCGGATGTGCTCAAAGGGCTCGTCGCTGCGCGCGAGCGCTCGGAAATCCCTGCCGAGTGCGTAATTGTGGGGTTCGCCGCCGAAACCGGTGATGCTCAGAAGTCCGCCTTGGACTACGCCCAGGAAAAGTTTGCGCGTAAAGGCTGCGATGTGCTCATGGCCAATGAGGTTGGGCGTGGAAAGACTTTTGGTCAAAAGTCCAGCGAGGGGTGGATCTTGCGCCCGGATTCCGCGCCGCAACGCGTGGAGCATGGCTCGAAGCAGGTTGTCGCCGCTCAGATTCTTTCGGCCGTGAATGAAATGTTTCAAGGGTAGACAACTAAAATTGCTTTTATAGACCGCTTGGTCTAGGCTTGCGAGGTATTAGGCTTGGGCGTAGAAAACCCACAGCATCGAATCAACAGTGAGAACATAAGGAAGTTTTTGTGACTGATAACGCTGCAGTGGCAACTCGTCTTTTTACCAGCGAGTCCGTTACGGAAGGCCATCCCGATAAGATTTGTGACGCCATTTCTGACGCCATCCTTGATGCCCTGCTAGAAAAGGATCCAGCATCCCGCGTGGCCGTTGAGACGTTGGTAACCACCGGCCAAGTCCACGTGGTGGGCGAGGTTCGCACCGAGGCATACGTAGAAATCCCGGCGCTGGTGCGTGACACCCTTAAATCCATCGGCTTTACTTCTTCAGAAGTCGGCTTTGATGGCAATACTTGCGGTGTGAATATCGCCATCGGCGAGCAGTCCCAGGAAATTGGCGCGGGCGTAGATAACTCCACTGAAGCCCGCGCCCACGACGAGGACTATGATGCCGAAAACGATACCGCTGGCGCAGGCGACCAGGGCCTGATGTTCGGCTATGCTTCCAATGAGACCGCAGAGTACATGCCACTGCCTATCGCTTTGGCGCATCGCCTGTCCCGCCGCCTGACGCAGGTACGTAAGGAAGGCATCGTCGATCACCTCCGCCCGGATGGCAAGACCCAGGTGACTTTTGCTTACACCGACGACAATGAGCCGTCCCACCTGGATACCGTGGTCATTTCCACGCAGCACGATGCCGAGGTCGATAGCGCTTGGTTGGAAGGTCCCTTGCGCAGTGAGGTCCTTGAATGGGTTATCAAGGACGCCGGCTTGGACAAGTACTACACCGAAGAGACGACCTTGTTGGTCAACCCTTCCGGTTCCTTCATTCTTGGCGGACCGATGGGCGATGCCGGTCTTACCGGCCGCAAGATCATCGTCGATACCTACGGCGGCATGGCTCGCCACGGCGGCGGCGCCTTCTCCGGCAAGGACCCAAGCAAGGTGGACCGTTCCGCTGCTTATGCCATGCGCTGGGTGGCTAAGAATATCGTCGCGGCGGGCTTGGCAGATCGCGCTGAAGTCCAGGTGGCTTATGCCATCGGCCGCGCCAAGCCGGTCGGCTTGTATGTGGAGACCTTTGGTACCGCCAAGGAAGGGCTGAGCGATGCGAATATCCAGGCTGCGGTGAATCAGGTATTTGACCTGCGCCCGGCCGCTATCATTCGCGAGCTCGACCTGTTGCGTCCCATCTATGCGCAAACTGCGGCCTACGGACACTTTGGCCGCACCGACGTTGAGCTGCCGTGGGAGCAGTTGAACCGAGTGGAAGCATTGCGTGCTGCCGCTGGTCTGTAGAATCGAGGCCTATGCCTAAGAAAACACCCGCCACCCGGAAGCCGGTTGCGCGGGTGTTGCCTCTTTTAGGGGTTGCGCACCTGGACCGAGGATTTGATTACCTCGTTGAAGAGGCAGACTCGGAAGAAGTCCAACCGGGGATTAAGGTGCGCATCCGCTTCAACGGGCGCTTGGTGGACGCGATTGTCATAGAACGCCGGCATGATTCTGATTTTGGCGGCAACCTGCGCTTTATCGAGCGCATCATCTCACCCTTCCAGGTTTATCCGCCGCAGCTGGCCCGGCTTGTCGACGCCCTCGCTGACCGCTACGGCGGGGTACGCTCAGACATTATCCGCTCCGCCATCCCGCCGCGGCACGCCAAAGCGGAAGAATCCGACCTAGAAACCCCGTGGGAGGAGCTCGGCACCACGACCGAGCCCGACCTATCAGGATGGTCGGCCTATCAACATGGCGAGGCTTTCGTCGATTCGATTCTGGCCGGCAAGCTCGCCCGTGCCGCCTGGCAAATCGCCCCGGGCGATGATTGGGCACATGCGCTGGCTGCACTCGCTGCCAAAGTGGCGCTTGGGGGAGGAGGGGTTCTCCTCGTCGCCCCGGACCAGAAGGGCGTTGATGCTTTAGACGCCGCGCTTCGCCAGGTCCTTGGGGCAAAGCAGATTACGGTGCTGACTAATAGCATGGGCCCGCAGGCGCGCTATCGCCGCTATCTCTCCGCTCTAGTGGGCCAAGCCCGCGTGGTCATTGGCACCAGGTCCGCCGCTTTTGCCCCAGTCAAAGACCTGCAACTGGCGGTGATCCTCGATGATGGCAATGATAATTTGGTTGACAACCTCAAGCCCTATGTCCACGCGAGGGAAGTACTTACCACCCGCTCAGCCTTCGAAGGCTGCAGCATGGTTTTGGCCAACCATTCGCGGACAGCAGAGACACAACTGCTCGTGGAATCCGGATGGGCGCACGACGTGGTGGCCAAAGAGCAGACCATATCGGCGCGTTGCCCGGCTATCGAGGCGGTGGGGTCGTTCGGTCTGTCTATCGCCCGCGACCTCCAGGGCGGCACCACAAAAGTACAGGCGCAGGCCTTCCAAGCCGCCCACCAGGCGCTGGATAGAGGAGAGCCCGTGTTGGTGCAGGTCCCGCGCAAGGGGTATGCGCCCATTTTGGCCTGTGGCCAGTGCCGAGCGCCGGCTCGCTGCCGGCATTGCAATGGGCCATTGGGGCTGCCGCCCAAGGGGGCGTCGGCAAGCGCAGGCTCGGACGAAGCGGGAATGCCTACCTGCCGCTGGTGCGGTCGCATTGAGGCGCGGCATCGGTGCACCGAATGCGGGTCTCCGCGCCTGCGGGCCATCGTGTTGGGCTCGGAGCGCACTGCGGAAGAAATGGGCCGGGCCTTTCCCAATACGCGGGTGGTGGTCTCGGGCGGAAACAAGGTGCTCGATGCGGTGGACAATGCGCCGGCGCTGGTCATTGCCACCCCTGGTGCGGAACCGAGAGTAAACGATGGAGCCTATGGCGCGGCGTTGCTCTTGGATGCCGGGGCATTGCTCAACCGGCAAGACCTGCGCGCCACGGAGGATACCCTAGCGAAGTGGGCGCAGGCGGCTACCTTGGTGCAGCCGCATTTCAAGGGTGGTCGAGTAATCCTGGCGGCCGATGACTCGCTTACCGTAGTCCAGCATTTCCTGCGTTGGGATATGGTGGGCGCGGCCGCGGCAGAGCTTGCTGCCCGGCGCGAAGTGCGCTTCCCGCCCGCGGTGCATTTTGCTGCCATCGACGGTGCGGATGCATCCTTGGATGGCTTTGCCGAGCTTGTGGATCTTCCCGACCACGCGGAGGTATTAGGACCAGTTCCCCTTCCGCCGGGGCAGAGCCTGCCTGGTGACTACGATAGCCAGCGCTTTGGCCCACCGCAGCGGTTGGTCGTGCGCACCCCGCTGGGGCCGCGGTCCCAATTGGGGCGGGCTTTGCGCAGCGCCAACGCCGCGCGCAGCGCCCGAAAGGATGACCTGCCTTTGCGCATTGTGGTTGACCCTATCCACGTGGGTTAGCCATATCGGGGCCATAGGCGCTCATGCGCTAATCTCGACGGAGGAAGCCGCCACCGCCGGCCGGCTTGGTCTCGGTGCTATGAGAAAGGTGTGATTGCCATGTCCCTTCGAGAGCTGCGCATCTACGGCGACCCAGTCTTGGGTAGCCGCGCGGAGGAAATTAGTAAATTTGATGCCGGTCTGCGTGCTCTGGCGAGCGATATGCTCGAGACCATGGACAAAGCTGGGGGAGTAGGGCTAGCGGCTAATCAGGTGGGGATTTTGAAGCGAATCTTCGTCTATGACTGCTCGCATACCCAATCTGGGCTGCGTGGGGCGATTGTTAACCCGGCCTGGACTCCGGTGGGAGAGCAGCAGCAAACAGGCCCGGAAGGATGCCTATCCATTCCGGGAATTAGCGCGGAAACCACGAGGTTCAACCAGGTTTTTGTGACTGGCCAGGATATTGAGGGGCGCCCTGTGTCCATGGTGGCCTCAGGACTGATGGCTCGGTGCATCCAGCATGAGACGGACCACCTCGATGGGGTGCTCTTCCTACAACGCTTGGAGGCGCCAGTGCGCAAGGAGGCCATGCGCGCCATCCGTGAATCCGAGTGGTTTAACGCCTCGTAGCCCGCTCGCTGTGGCGGCAGCGTTGCGGCGTTGTAGCCTAGTATTTTGAACGACATTAAGAGGAGAGTTTCCCCGCATGCGGATTATTTTTGCCGGTACCCCTGAGCCAGCCGTTGTGGCCTTGGAAAAGCTGCTTGCCTCGTCGCACGAGGTGGTGGCGGTAATCACTCGCCCAGACGCGAAGAAGGGCCGCGGCCGCACTCTTCACCCGAGCCCAGTGAAGGCGCTCGCCCAGGAACGCGGCATTGAAGTATTGACTCCAACCACCCTGCGCCTTGACTCGGAGGATGGTCAGGCGCTGCGCTCCCGCTTAAAGGAATTGCAACCAGAGGCGATTCCGGTGGTGGCCTACGGCAATCTGGTAACTAAGGACCTGCTGGAACTACCACAGCATGGCTGGGTAAACCTGCATTTTTCCTTGCTTCCGGCATGGCGCGGCGCGGCACCAGTGCAGGCGGCCATTGCCGCAGGCGATGACGTGACCGGCGCATCAACCTTCCGCATTGAAGAGGGCCTTGATACCGGCCCGGTGCTCGGCACCGTGACGGAGGAGATTAAAGGCACCGATACTGCTGATGACCTGTTGACGCGCCTTGCCTATTCCGGTGGCGATCTGCTTGTGGCCACCATGGATGGCTTAGCGGCGGGGCAGCTGGAGGCACAACCGCAGCAGGGTGAGGCTACCTATGCGCCGAAAATCTCTACCGCGCAGGCCCGCGTGGAGTGGACCCAACCGGCATTTGCCATCGATCGGCACATTCGCGCACATACGCCTGGTCCGGGTGCATGGACCATGTGGGACGAGGCCCGCGTGAAGATTGGACCGGTCAGCCTCATAGAAGAGGCGGCGGTTCCACAGGAACTAGAACCAGGGCAGCTGCACATTGCCAAGAATGCCGTATTCATCGGTACCGGTACGCAGCCAGTCCAGCTGGGTAAAATCCAGCCTCCGGGAAAGAAGATGATGAATGCGGCCGATTGGGCCCGTGGACTAGGCAAGGATGCCGAGGTGAAGTTTCAATGAGTGGTGGTTTCCGTTCCCGCAGCAAGTCCGGGGATAAGTCGCCGGCGGGTAAGCCGCAGGACTCCCACAAATCCGCTGGTGCGAAGGGCCGCGGTGGCCGCCCGCAACGGCAGCAGCATGTTAGCCGCGGTGGGCAGCACAGGGGCCGGCAGGCTGCTGCTAAGGGCCAGCGTCCCGGCAAGCGCCAGGAAAGCGGCCTGATTCAGGCCGCGCTGGCTGCGGGCGTGGATGCGCCGCGTGCGGTCGCCTTCGACGTGGTGCGCAGGGTAAGCGAGGATGATGCTTTTGCCAACCTCATTTTGCCCAAGGCGCTGCGCAAGCAAAAGCTCAAGGGGCGCGATGCCGCCTTCGCCACCGAAATCACCTACGGGACGCTGCGCACCCTTGGCGTAGTTGATGCCGTCATCGCAGAGTGCTCTTCGCGCGGCCTCGAGGCCATTTCCCCAGCTGTGGTTGATGCCTTGCGCCTAGGCACCTATCAAGTTCTTTATACCCGCGTGGAGCCACACGCGGCGGTTGATACCACCGTTCGTTTGGTAGAAGCCGCCGGTGAAGTCAAGGCCAAGGGCTTTGCTAATGGCATCATGCGCACCATTACGCGGACGCCGGCCAAGGCCTGGCTGGACAAGCTCGCTCCACAGGGGGAGATCGCCGGCATCGCCTTTAAGCATGCCCACCCCACCTGGATTGCGGAATCGTTTAGCCGCGTGTTGGGCCTAGGGGAGTTGGAGGCTGCCCTGGCGGCGGATTCGGATCGACCTTCGGTGCATCTAGTGGCGCGCCCCGGGGAAATCTCGGCCGAGGAATTGGCCCTGATGACCGGCAATGCGGAGGGGCGTTATTCCCCGTATGCGGTGTACATGGAATCCGGTGACCCCGGCCAATTGGAACCTGTGCGCCAGGGATTGGCGGCCGTCCAGGACGAGGGCTCGCAGCTGATTGCCCGCGCGGTATGCGAGGCGCCCCTTGAGGGCGAGGACACCGGCCGGTGGCTGGATCTCTGCGCCGGTCCCGGCGGTAAGGCGGCCTTGATGGGCGCGCTTGCCCGCATCGACTCCGCGCACGTGGATGCGGTGGAGGTATCCCCGCACCGAGCGGCGCTGATTGAAAAGACGGTCAGCGATCTACCCGTGGACGTCCATGTGGCCGATGGCCGCAATCCCGGCGTGGGAGAGGGCTTTGACCGCGTGCTTGTCGATGCCCCCTGTTCCGGCCTTGGCGCGCTCCGTCGCCGCCCCGAGGCGCGGTGGCGCAAGTCGGAGGCCGATATTGCCGAGCTTAACCAGCTGCAATTCGAGCTCTTGTCTTCCGCATTAAACCTGGTGCGTCCAGGTGGCGTGGTCATCTATTCCACCTGTTCGCCAGATCTGCGCGAAACCCGGGGCATCGTTGACCGCGCTGTGCGCGAACTTGGCGCGGAAGAACTCGACGCACATGCTCTCATTCCTGATATGGGCGATGTGGGCCATGAGAAATCCGTGCAGATGTGGCCGCATCGGCACGGTACCGACGCCATGTTCTTTGCGGCCCTTCGCCGCGCAGCCGACTAATCGCGATAGACTGGTGGGCATGTCCGCACCGATTATTTCCCCTTCCATCCTGGCCGCTGATTTTTCTCGCTTGGGCGAGGAACTAGCGGCGATTGATACCGCAGACTGGGTCCATGTGGACATTATGGATGGGCACTTTGTGCCCAACCTGTCTTTCGGCCCAGATATCACGGCCACGGTCCATCGCAGCACCGATAAGCCACTAGATGTCCACCTCATGATTGAGGAACCCGAAAAGTGGGTGGAGACCTATGCCAAGGCGGGCGCGCATACGATTATCTTCCACGTGGAGGCCGTCGCCGATGACCAGGCGGCAGTGAACTTGGCCAAGCGCATTCGCGATTTGGGTGTGCGCGCGGCCTTTTCCATCAAGCCAGGCACCGCCATCGAGCCGTGGTTGGACAAGCTGCACCATTTCGATGAGGTGCTCGTGATGTCTGTGGAGCCCGGCTTCGGCGGGCAAAAGTTCATGCCGGAGATGTTGGAGAAGGTCCGTAAGCTGCGCCGTGCGATTGATGAACAGGGCCTTGATGCCGTCATCGAGATCGATGGCGGCATTTCGCCCGAGACCATCGAGGCAGCCGCGGAGGCGGGTTGCGACGCTTTCGTGGCAGGCTCAGCTGTATTCAACTCGGACGATCCCGCCGGCGTCGTGACGCAGCTGCGTGATCTGGCGGCTGGTGCCTAATGGGTGCGGAGCTACAAGACAGCACTCTCTCCGCTGCGCTATTGCGCGCAATGGCCGCGGGTGCTGAAGTCCGTGGAACCACGAGCCCTAACCCACCGGTAGGCGCGGTCATCGTGTCGCCAGCTGGGGAAATTGTGGGCGTCGGTGCCACCCAGCCCGTGGGAGGCGCGCATGCCGAGGTCATGGCGTTGCAGGAGGCCGGAGGTAAAGCACGCGGGGCCACGGCCGTGGTCACCTTGGAACCCTGCGCGCATACCGGCCGCACGGGTCCCTGCGCGCAGGCGCTTATCGATGCCGGCGTGGCTCGCGTGTACTACCTCCACGCCGATCCCACCCCGCAGGCTGCGGGTGGAGCAGAAGTGTTGGCGGAGGCTGGAGTGGACGTCGCCAAGCTAGAAAAGCCCCCGCACGGCGAGGATGCTTTGGTGCCATGGCTATTCGCCGTGCGCACCCAACGGCCCCACGTCACCTTGAAGTTCGCGCAAACGCTGGACGGTTTCACGGCCGCGGCCGATGGAACCAGCCAATGGATTACGGGCGAGGAAGCGCGCGACTGGGTGCATGCCGATAGGGCGCACCGCGATGCCATCGTGGTGGGCACCGGCACGGCGCTGGCTGATAATCCCTCGCTCACCGCGCGCTTTAGCGACGGCAGCTTGCGCGCGCACCAGCCACGCCGGGTGGTCATTGGCAAGCGTGATTTGGCATCGGCGGGCGGTGCAGCAAGCCACCTGCGCGAGTTGGGGTACGAGCAGTACGACAGCATTGAAGAAGCTCTCTACGAGCTCTACGCCACCGGTGCCCGCGACGTCCTCGTGGAAGGAGGCGCAGGCCTAGCCAGTAGCTTCCTCAAGGCCGACTTGGTGGATGCCATCTCCGCCTATATTGCGCCACTCTTGCTAGGCGAGGGCCGCGGTGTACTCGCGCACCCCGTGACTCAGACGCTGGCAGAGGCCACCCGTTTCCGCCGGGTGGGAATGAAGGCGCTGGGTGATGACGTTCTTATTGAGTACGTGCGCTAGACGCTGGACATAGCAGTGAGCGAGAAAGGTTGGACGTGTTTACTGGGCTAGTACAAGAGTTGGGCACCGTGGAGGCAATGGAACCGCACGCAGACGCGCTGCGCCTGAGCATTCGTGCCCCGCGTACCGTTGCGGAGGCCGCACTGGGTGATTCCATTGCCATTAACGGCGTATGCCTTACCGTGGCGGATCTGTCTGCGGATACTTTTTGTGCGGATGTGATGCAGGAGTCCCTGGACCGCACCGCACTGGGGCGCCTTGCCGAGGGAGATCCGGTCAATGTCGAACCGGCACTGCTTCCCACCACCCGGCTGGGCGGGCACATCATGCAGGGCCACGTAGACGGCACCGCTACGCTGCAGAGCCGAACTAGCTCCGAGAATTGGGATGTGCTGCGGTTTAGCTTGCCATCCGAGCTTGCCCGGTACGTCGTGGAAAAAGGCTCTATTGCCGTGAGCGGCACCTCGCTGACCGTGAGCGCCGTGGGCCCCGACTGGTTCGAAGTATCCCTTATCCCCACCACTTTGCGCGATACCATTCACGGCGCCTTGCCGGTGGGAGGAGAGGTAAACCTCGAGGTGGATGTGCTGGCCAAGTATGTAGAAAAGATGCTTCACCCCGAAGCTAAACCCCCTGAGGCTAAGGACTAGACTGCTACCTTATGAGCGCGAGTGAGAATTCCATCCGTCTAGATTCCATCGACCAGGCCATCGCGGATATCGCCGCTGGTAAGCCGGTTGTTGTCATCGACGATGAGGATCGCGAAAACGAAGGCGATCTGATTTTCCCCGCAGAGCTAGCCACCCCGGAACTTGTGGCCTTCATGGTGCGCTATTCCTCTGGATATATCTGTGCACCCTTGCTGCCAGAAGATTGCAACCGGCTGAACCTACCGCCGATGCTGGCGGTCAACCAGGATGTTCGCGGCACCGCCTACACGGTGACCGTGGATGCAGCGACGGGTAGTACCGGTATTTCTGCGACCTCGCGCGCAGAAACCATCCGGCGTCTGGCAGACCCCAACACCACGCCGGGCGAATTCACCCGGCCAGGCCACGTGGTGCCGCTGTGTGCCCGCCCAGGCGGCGTTCTGGAGCGGGACGGACATACTGAGGCCTCCATTGATCTGGCCCGCTTAGCGGGCCTGCGCCCGGCCGGTGTGCTGTGCGAGATCGTCTCCGAAGATGACCCCACGGACATGGCGCGCTCACCAGAGTTGCGTCGCTTTGCCGATACGCATGGACTCTCCATGATCTCTATCGCGCAGCTCATCGAGTGGCGCCGCCATAATGAAACGCAGGTCACCCGCCAGGTTGCCACTGAGCTCCCCACCGAATACGGCCACTTCACCGCCATCGGTTACCACCATGAGGTAGACGGGCAGGAACACGTTGCGTTGGTCGCAGGGGATCCCGCCCAACTGCGCGGCGCGCGCGACGTCATGGTGCGCGTCCATTCCGAATGCCTAACCGGTGATGCCTTTGGCTCACGGCGCTGCGATTGCGGGCCCCAACTGCATGAGTCCATGCGCCTTATCAGCCAAGAAGGCCGCGGCGTGGTCATCTACCTGCGCGGTCAAGAGGGCCGTGGCATCGGACTTCTGCACAAGTTGGAGGCCTACCGCCTGCAGGATTCGGGCATGGATACCGTCGATGCCAACCTGGAGCAGGGACTGCCCGAGGACGCCCGCGAGTATTCCGTGGCCGGGCAGATCCTTCGCGATCTCGGCATAGAATCCGCAAACCTCTTAACCAATAATCCGCATAAGGGCGAGGGGCTGAGTGGCTTTGGCGTGGACGCCAGCCACCACACGCCGCTGGCAGCCCCTGCCCACGCGGATAATATTGACTACTTGCGTACTAAACGCGACCGCATGGGCCACGACCTTCCGCAGGTCGCCCAGTGGGACGCCGAACATAAGTAGAACTTTGACGTCCAATCGAAAGGATAGCGATGAGTAAAGAAGGACTACCTGATATTGCCCAGGTAGATGGCAGTGGACTGCGCGTTGCCGTGGTTACTGCTACGTGGAACGCAGAAATTTGCGACCAGCTTCATGCCCAGGCAGTGCAGACCGCTACCGATAATGGTGCCGAGGTTGCCGAATACCGAGTGGTAGGTGCCCTGGAACTTGGCGTTGTCGTCCAAGCAGCAGCCCGCGCCTACGATGCCGTGGTGGCGCTAGGCTGTGTTATCCGTGGCGGCACCCCGCACTTTGACTACGTATGCGATTCCGTCACCCAGGCGCTGACCCGCATCTCCCTCGATGAATCCACCCCGGTAGCTAACGGCGTCCTGACCGTTAACGACCAGCAGCAAGCTATCGACCGCGCCGGTTTTGCAGATTCGGTAGAAAACAAGGGCGCCGAAGCCATGATTGCGGCTTTAGATACCGCGCTGCAGTTGCGTACACTAAACGCAGCACAGAAGTAACCTCTAGCAATGCGTCAGCGCCCGATGCTTGACCACTAAGGTGGCCGGCGGGGCGCGCCCCAAAGGAGTATGCACATGAACGAGGCGCAGGCCCCAAAGAATCCGCAGCACAGCCACCAGCTTAGCGACGCCGAAGTATTGGCCTATACCAGTGCCGATCCCTTCGCACAGACCACCTCTAAACCGTGGGAATTTACGGCGACCTCGCCCTTCTTGCGCAAGGTGGCTATCGCCTGGGTGATCCTCGTTCTGGCCATCCATATCTTCATGGGAATCACCTTGGATGTGTCCTTTACCGGTGCGCACGTGACTACCATCGACAAATTCGCCTTCCCTGGCGTTGGTGTTCTCATTTCCGTTTTGTCCTGGATCGCTCTTAACCGTCCACGCTTGCGCGCCAATGAGGATGGGGTAGAGGTCCGCAATATCGTGGGCACCCGCTTTTATCCGTGGCAGGTGGTCTACGGACTTTCCTTCCCCGTAGGCCAGCGTATGGCACGCCTTGAGCTGCCCGAGTTCGAGTTCGTTCCCGTCTGGGCGTTGCAGTCCGGCGATAAGGACACCGTCATTGACAACGTCCGCCGCTTCCGCGACGTGGAAGCCAAGTACATGCCCCAGGATTAACAATTGGCTGACCCCACCACCTACCGCCCAGCTCCGGGAACCATTCCCACCGACCCGGGCGTCTATAAGTTCCGCGATGAAAACCGCCGCGTTATCTACGTGGGCAAAGCCAAGAACTTGCGCGCTCGGCTGTCCAACTACTTTCAGGACATCACGCAACTGCACCCACGCACGCGCCAAATGGTGCTCACCGCCAACTCGGTGGAGTGGACGGTAGTTGCCAGCGAGGTGGAAGCCTTGCAGTTGGAGTACACGTGGATCAAGCGCTTTGATCCACACTTCAACGTCATGTACCGCGATGATAAAACCTATCCTATGCTCGCGGTTTCGGTCGGGGAGACGGTCCCTCGCGCCTTTTTCTACCGTGGCCCGCGGCGCAAGGGCGTGCGCTATTTCGGCCCCTATTCCCATGCTTGGGCCGTGCGCGAAAGCTTGGACTTGCTTACCCGCGTCTTTCCCATGCGCACCTGCTCGAAGGGTGTATATAACCGGCATGAGCGGCTCGGGCGTCCGTGCCTTTTGGGATACATCGGCAAGTGCGATGCACCCTGCATTGGCCGAGTAAGCAAGGAAGACCACCGCGAGACGGTCAACGATCTCGTGTCCTTCATGAATGGCAACACCGGTTCAGTGCGCCGCAAACTCACCCAGGACATGGAGCAGGCCGCCGAGAACCTAGAGTTCGAACGCGCGGCGCGCCTGCGCGATGACTTGGGCGCGATTGACAAGATCATGGAACAGCAGGCCGTGGTCTTTACAGACGGCACAGATGCTGATCTCATTGCTTTCAACTCCGATGAACTTGAGGCAGCGGTGCAGATCTTCCATGTCCGCGATGGGCGCATTCGTGGTCAGCGAGGTTGGGTAGTCGAACGCGCCGGCGATCAGGCAAGCTCAGAGCCCTTGGAAGAGGGGCAGCCTGATCCCGCGCTGCCAGCGTTGGTACAGAACTTCCTCATCCAGTTCTATTCCGATGCAGTAGAGCGTGAGAAGCAAGAAGCGCAGGAAGACGCTGCGCTCGCCGCGGACGTGAAGCGGCGCGGGGTGGACCAAGAATCGCACATGAAATCCCGCCGCGTGCAGGTTATTCCACGCCAGATTTTGGTTCAGGCCCTGCCGGATGAACCGGAGCAGGTCGTCGCGTTGTTGGAGGAGCTGCGCGGTGCCCAGGTGGACCTGCGCGTTCCCCAGCGCGGCGATAAAAAGCAGCTTATGGCCACGGTGGAGAAAAACGCCAAGGAGCAGTTGCGCCAGCATAAGCTCAAGCGGGTAGGAGACCTCACCGCACGCTCGGCGGCCTTGCAGGATATTCAAGAAGCTCTGGGCATGGAGCAAGCCCCATTGCGCATCGAATGTACTGATATCTCCCACATTCAAGGCACAGATGTGGTTGCTTCCCTGGTGGTCTTTGAAGATGGCCTGCCCAAGAAGTCGGACTATAGGCGCTACCGCATCAAGGAGGCGGCTGGTGATGGCCGCTCGGATGACGTCGGTTCTATCGCAGAGATTACGCGCCGTAGGTTTAAGCGCCACAAACAAGATAAGCTGGCCCATCCGGATGAGGAAGTAGAAGAGTCGTCCTTTGCAGAGGAGAAGGTGGCGGAAGAATCCGCCGAGGCAGGGCGCCGCTTTGCGTATCCACCGCAGCTTTTCATTGTGGATGGCGGCGCGCCCCAGGTGGCCGCAGCTCAAGAGGTATTTGATGAGTTAGGAATCGTGGATGTAACCCTGGTGGGCCTGGCCAAGCGTCTCGAGGAAATCTGGGTTCCCGGCGATGATGAGCCGGTGATTCTGCCGCGAAACTCGCAAGCGCTATTCCTCTTGCAGCAGATTCGCGATGAAGCCCACCGCTTCGCCATTACTTACCACCGGCAGCAGCGCTCAAAGCGGATGCGTTCCTCAGTTCTTGATTCCGTGCCGGGATTGGGACCGCAGCGGCGCACCGATCTGGTTAAGCATTTCGGTTCGGTGAAGAAGCTCAAGGCCGCCACTGTGGATGAGATCTGCGAGGTAAACGGCTTCGGTCCAAAACTGGCCCAGACCGTCTACGAGAGTTTGCATGATTCTTCGGGCAACTAAGTGGAATTCTCCTAGAAGCGGCGAATCCTAAAGCGCTAGACTGTTGGGCATGACGCATTTCGAAACTCCACCCATTTTGATAACCGGCATGTCCGGCGGCGGGTTGAGTTCCGCTGCCAAAGTGTTTGAGGATAAGGGCTACTACGTGGCCCACAATATTCCGCCTCGCGCCATTGTTGACCTGCTCAAGCTGTGCAACCAAGAGGGGACTCCGGTGGGCAAGGTAGCAGCCGTAACAGATGTGCGCTCGCGCATGTTTCCAGGGTCTCTGTTAGAGATTATGGATGAGCTTACGGAACTAAATATGAAGCCCACCGTGCTCTTTTTGGATGCTCGTGATGATGTGCTCATTCGCCGATTTGATTCGGTGCGTCGCACCCACCCGCTGCAGGAGGGGGACACGCTCAAAGTAGGTATCCAACGCGAGCGTCGGGCGGTGGCAGACGTGCGTTCCCATGCGGATATCATTATCGATACGACGAACCTATCCATTCATGATCTCCGCCGCGCTATTGAGGCGGCCTTTGGTGAGATGCAAAATGAAAAGCAACATGTCACCGTTGAGTCCTTTGGATTTAAGAATGGCTCGCCCCGCGATGCTGACTTAGTGGTAGACGTGCGTTTCCTGCCCAACCCCTATTGGGTTCCAGAACTGCGGGGATACCGCGGCACGGATGACCCGGTTGCCCACTATGTGCTCTCGCAGCCAGCGGCGCAGGAGTTCGTGGATAGTTTCTTGCAGATGTTTTCTACCATGCTGGATGGCTACCGCCATGAGGGCAAGAACTTCATCACGCTTGGCGTCGGTTGCACGGGCGGCCACCACCGTTCCGTCGCCATCGCAGAGGCTATAGCGGCGCGACTGCGGGACAATGACACCTTGGACGTCAGCACCTTGCATAGGGATATCGCACGAGGCTAGAGCACAGGAGTTTTAACGCTTTTATGACCAATCCTTCACACATGGTCTGCCTCGGCGGCGGCCATGGACTTTATCAAACCCTTCTGTCCGCACGCTTTAGCGAGGCGGCCGATATTTCTGCCATCGTTACCGTCGCGGATGATGGCGGCTCCTCTGGCCGTTTGCGCCGCGAGCTGGAAATCATTCCCCCGGGTGACTTGCGCATGGCGCTGGCTGCCTTGGCCAATAGTGACCCAGTGGGGGACTTGTGGGCGCGAACCTTGCAACACCGTTTCGGCGGCAATGGCGCTATGGCAGGGCATGCGGTAGGCAATCTGATGATTGCGGGATTAACGGATGTACTCGGCGATTATCAAGCTGCCCTGGATACCATCGCAGAACTTACTAATTCCCAGGGGCGAGTTTTCCCAGTGGTCAATCAAGCCTTAGAGATTGAGGCGGATGTTGCCGGGCTTGACGACGACCCCCGTGTCATGCGCCAGGTCCGCGGCCAGGTTGCGGTCGCTTCCACACCGGGCCAGGTGCGGCGCGTGCGCATCGTGCCCGAACGACCCAGCGCGAATCCGGATGCCCTCGATGCCATCCAGCGCGCGGATCTCATTACCATCGGCCCAGGCTCGTGGTTTAGCTCGGTATTGCCGCATACTCTCGTCCCGCAGGTAGTGGATACGATTTCTGCTTCCGATGCGTTGCGCGTCGTTGTTTTGAACCTTTCGGCCGAGCCGGGCGAAACTCATGGCTTCTCCGCAGAGCGTCACTTGCACGTGCTCGCGCAGCACGCCCCTGATCTGCGGATTGACCGTATTTTGGTGGACGAGGCGGCTTTGCCCACCGATAGTGAGCGCGTTTATATTCAGCGCGCCGCGCAGTCCCTAGGCGCTCGCGCTACCTTCGCGGATGTGAGCCAAGTTGATGCCAATGGTCGCAGCATCAATAAGCACGATCCGGAAAAGCTGTCTGCGGCGCTCTTGGACCTTTATTCGGACTATCGCAGCACTCGCGATTAGAACCGGCGCTAATTCACCGCGGTATCGTGCGAGCGGCCGCACTCGACCGACTGCGCGGCGATCGAGCCCGCGCGGTATGATGTCAGAAATCCTTTCACCGCACTGGGCTGGAAGCAATGGCTCTAGCCGGTATGCGTACTTTGTGACTGTGAGAATAGAAATGGGGCGAACTAGGTGACCACACCATTGACCGACCAGGTCAAAGAAGAATTGACGGCTGTCGTCGTGCCACGCCAGTCCGCTCGCGCTGCCGAACTGGCGGCGATGTTGCGATTCGCCGGCGAACTAGATGTTTCCGGTGACAGCATGTCCTATGAGCTGGAGCTAGAAAGCCACGCCATTGCGCGGCGCTTCATGAACGCTCTTGATGACCTCTATGGGATCACTGCCGATAGCCATGTTGCTGGCCCGGCAGGAACCACCAAGAAGACTCGCGTAACGGTCCGTATCTCCACCGGTGCGAAAGAGCTGACTCGTCGGCTGGGCCTTATCACCCGCTCCGGTCATGCAGTAGTGGGTCTGCCGCCGCAGGTCATCTCCGGCACCGTGGCCGATAGCGAAGCAGCATGGCGCGGAGCCTTCCTTGCCCATGGCAGTCTCACGGAGCCAGGCCGCTCTTCCGCGCTGGAAGTTACCTGCCCGTGCCAAGAGACTGCATTGGCACTGGTGGGCTGCGCCCGCCGCCTTGGTATCTCTGCGAAGACCAAGGAAACTCGCGGCGAAGATCGCGTCGTTGTACGCGATGGTGATGCTATCGGGGCGCTTCTTACGCGTATGGGTGCTCAGGAGACTCGATTGAGCTGGGAAAAGAAGCGAGTTAAGCGGGAGGCGCACGATACGTCTCGGCGCTTGGACAATTTTGATGACGCCAACCTTCGGCGCTCTGCTCGCGCTGCGGTTACCGCGGCAGCGCGCGTTGACCGCGCCATGGAGATCTTAGGTGACGATGTTCCTGAGCACTTGGCAGACGCGGGCCGCTTGCGAGTTCAGCACCGCGAGGCATCTCTAGAAGAGCTGGGACGCTTGGCCGAGCCACCCATGACTAAGGACGCGGTGGCCGGGCGCATTCGCCGCTTGCTGTCTATGGCCGATAAACGAGCCGAAGAGCTCGATATCCCCGATACCAACCAAGCGATTACAGACGATCTCTTTAACGAGTCCTAACGCTCGCAAGCATCAACTAAGACAAAACTCCCCGCAGTGCGGATACCGAAGCGGTAGGCGCAGCTGCGGGGAGATTTTTAGTGCCTTCCCGGCTAGCAGGTGCACAACCGGCTAGCCAGAAGCGCTAAAGAACTAGGGCACGAGGAATCCTAGGACGTTGGTCATCAAGAACACGATGACGCATACAAAGGCCAGGAAGGCCACGGAGTAGCCCACTACGTTCTTCAGGATGACTGATTCCTTGCCCTCCATATTGACGGCGGTAGCCGCAATTGCAAGGGACTGCGGGGAGATCATCTTGCCCACAACGCCGCCTGCGGTATTGGCCGCGAGCATGAGGTCAGGATTCACGCTGATTCGCTCTGCCGCTGCAACCTGCAGGTTGGCAAAGAGGGCATTAGCAGACGTATCGGAGCCAGTAACCGCGGTACCAATCCAGCCCAGGACTGGAGCAAAGAGCGCAAAGATGCTGCCGGCAGAAGAGACGA
Source organism: Corynebacterium sp. c3Ub_189 (assembly GCF_039907195.1). Classification (NCBI taxonomy): domain Bacteria; kingdom Bacillati; phylum Actinomycetota; class Actinomycetes; order Mycobacteriales; family Corynebacteriaceae; genus Corynebacterium; species Corynebacterium sp. c3Ub_189. Next base: position 224,132 of record NZ_JASBOF010000001.1, read on the forward strand.
ACTCACCAATAGCAATAGTCTGGCCGGAGTAGTTCATCGTGTAGGCCAAGGCTAGCACCAAGATGATGGTAAGAGCCGAGAACTTCATGCGGCTGACGACGTCCCCAAAGGCGCTCACCGGTTGCCCAAAGCTTAGGCTGTAGCGGCCATTTTCATTGAAGTAGTGGTAGACAACCGCAACGATAATGCCCGAGAGCAGCAGGAGCGTACCCGGATTGCCAAAGACATTGAAGCTGAAGCTGGTATCCATGAGGTTGCCGTCGGCGTCGACAATCGCGTCATCAAGCAAAGGCCAGGCAAAATGGAGCTTGAGGAATCCGAAAATAGCGGGGGCGGCGGTGGCCACGGCAAAGACAACGGTCACTACGGCGTAGGGAAGCAGCGCCATCCAGATACGGCGTCCGTTGAGATCGGTGGTGGACTCGGCGGCAGGAAGCTCGAGACGCTCGCGCAACTCCTTGACGCCCTTCGGCTTCCATACTCGGAGGAAGGCGAAAGCGCAGCCCAAAGAGACGATGCAGGCGATGACGTTGGTGAGCTGGTACGCAAAGAAAGTCGCAGCCATCCACTGAGCCAACGCGAAGGAAATGCCAATCACGGCAGCGGCCGGGGCAGTTTCCTTGACACCGCGGAAGCCATCCAAGATGAAGGCGATGAGGAATGGCACGATGGCGGCGATGAGCAGCACCTGCAAGGAGATAAGTGCTGCAATGTCGTGGGTTTGCTCGGCACTGCGACCAGCAACCTCGCCCGCAGTGGTTACCGGGATGCCAACCGCGCCAAAAGCAACCGGAGCGGTATTAGCAATCAGAACTACTGTAGCCGCGCGCAGTGGCTTCACGCCGAGGGCCATGATCATGGTCGCGGTAATGGCTACGGGGGCACCAAAACCGGCGAGGGCTTCCAACAAACCGCCAAAACAGAAGGCGATGAGGATAGCCTGGATGCGAATATCGCCGTCACCCAAAAGGTCAAAGGTCTTGCGCAGGTCCTCGAAGCGCCCGGAGGCTACGGTGATTTCATAGAACCAGATTGCGGTAATGATGACCCAGACAATGGGTAGGAGCCCGAATAGCCCGCCACGTACGGCGGAGGACAAAGCCATATCTACCGGCATGGAGAAGCCGGCGATGGCAATAATGAGGGATACTGCCAGGGCAACGGCACCAGAAGTATGCGCGCGTGCCTTTACGCCTAGCAGCATGATAAAGAATGCAATGAGCGGGAGAATCGCCACCAGGGCGGTAAGCCCGAGGCTGTCACCCACAGCAGAGGTATTTATTTCGAACAAGAGAAGTCCTTGGTTTCTACGGTGGTCTTGCCCGTAGGAAATTACGGGCACATGAAGCATTCTCACGGTGACCAACGGTGGCGCTAGAGCAGGCAGGGTTTGCCTTAAACGCTTTGTGAGCCAGTGAGTAAGGAAAGCATATCGTGCGGTGGGCGTCACGGAGACAATACGGTCGTCTTGATGGGAGTCAGCGGCAGCATTTCTCAATGTCCGATCGGACAGAGGCGGGCGCAACCCCTAAAGTGTAGTAGTGATATATCTCATGGTAACAGGGTAAACCCAACATAAACCCACGTGTTCGGGCTTATCCAGCGGTTTTATATGTGGGAAATAAAAAGGATCGGAAAGAGTGTACGCGCTTTTGGAAAGTCTGTCATCTACTAGTTCTTAAGGTCGTTGGGAGCCTGCGCTGACAAAAAACGCTCGGTAGTATCGGCCATGTAAGGGAAACCGCTCGGGCGCTTCTCAAACACAGACTTCATCGAAGGACCCGCGCACATACCCGTACACACATTTACTCGACTCTTTGAGGAGAAATACAGTGACTATCCGCGTAGGTATCAATGGCTTTGGCCGCATTGGCCGTAACTTTTTCCGTGCAGTCGCTCAGGGTGACAACAACCTCGAAGTTGTTGCAGTAAACGACCTGACCGACAACGGCACGCTGGCTAACCTGCTGAAGTACGACTCCGTGCTGGGCCGCTTCGATGGCGAAATTACTCACGACGATGAGTCCATTACCGTTAATGGTCACCGCATCGTGGTAACCGCAGAAAAGGACCCGAAGCAGCTCAAGTGGGGCGAGTACAACGTAGACCTCGTCATCGAGTCCACCGGCCGCTTTACTAACGGCAACGACGCCAAGGCTCACCTCGAGGCTGGCGCCAAGAAGGTCATCATCTCCGCCCCGGGCAAGGAAGTAGACGCAACCTTCGTCTACGGCGTCAACTCTGACACCTATGATCCGGCAAACCACAACGTCATCTCTGCAGCATCCTGCACCACTAACTGCCTGGCACCGATGGCAAAGGTTCTCAATGATAAGTTCGGCATTGAAAAGGGCCTGATGACCACCGTTCACGCTTACACCGGCGACCAGCGCATCCAGGACGCTCCGCACAAGGACCCGCGCCGCGCCCGTGCCGCTGCAGTAAACATGGTGCCTACCTCCACTGGCGCTGCTAAGGCCGTATCCCTGGTTCTGCCTGAGCTGGACGGCAAGCTGGATGGTTACGCAATGCGCGTTCCGGTTATCACCGGCTCCGCTACCGACCTGACCTTCACCGCTTCCCGCGACGTCACTGCCGAGGAAATCAACGCTGCCTTGAAGGAAGCTGCTGAGGGCGAGCTCAAGGACACCCTCGCATACACCGAGGATCCGCTGGTTTCCACCGACATTGTTACCTCCCCGCACGGCTGCATCTTCGACTCCGGCATGACCAAGGTTTCCAACGGCAACCTGGTCAAGGTTCTGGGCTGGTACGACAACGAGTGGGGCTACACCTCCCAGCTCGTTCGACTGACCAACCTGGTGGCAGACAAGCTCTAAACTAGAGCTCTAGCAATGAGGATCCGGCCGCGATGCAAGCCTAAACGGCGCTGCGTCGCGGCCGGTATTCTTATATCTATAGCCTTTTAACCCGTCCGAATTGTTTAAGGAGTAAATAATGGCTTTCCAGACTCTTGACGATCTTCTCAAGGAGGGCGTCGAATCCCGCCACGTCCTCGTCCGCTCTGACTTCAATGTTCCACTTGATGAAGAGGGAAACATTACCGATCCCGGACGCATCAACGCTTCTCTTCCGACCATCAAGGCACTGGTAGAGGGTGGTGCAAAGGTCATTCTTTCCGCACACCTGGGTCGTCCAAAGGGTGAGGTAAACCCTAAGTTCTCTTTGGCTCCAGTAGCGGAAGCGCTGTCTGAAGCGCTTGACCAGTACGTTGCCCTAGCCCGCGACGTCACCGGAGAAGACGCTCATGAGCGTGCCAACGGCCTCAACGATGGCGATGTGATGTTGATCGAAAACGTCCGCTTCGACCCCCGTGAGACCTCCAAGGACGAGGCTGAGCGCGGCCAGTTCGCTGACGAGCTCGTTGCTCTGGCAGCCGATAACGGCGCTTTTGTTTCTGATGGCTTTGGCGTTGTCCACCGTGCGCAGGCATCTGTGTATGACGTCGCTAAGCGCCTGCCGGCTTACGCAGGCAAGCTCGTAGAAAAGGAACTGTCGGTTCTGTCCACCGTAGCCAAGGAGCCGGAGCACCCGTACGTGGTTGTCCTCGGCGGCGCCAAGGTTTCGGATAAGCTCGGCGTGATTGAAGCACTGGCCGACAAGGCAGACAAGGTCATCATTGGTGGCGGCATGTGCTACACCCTGCTGGCTGCCAAAGGCTACAACGTTCAAGAGTCCCTGCTGCAAGAAGATCAGATCGAAAACTGCAAGGACCTGCTCGAGCGCTTTGGCGACAAGCTGGTGCTTCCGGTTGACCTCGCTGCTGCAAGCAAGTTCGCAGCGGATGCAGAGACCCAGGTGGTCGAGCTCGATAGCATCCCTGAAGGCTGGATGTCCCTGGATATTGGACCAAAGTCTGTGGAAAAGTTTGCAGAGGTGCTTGCTTCCTCCAAGACCGTCTTCTGGAACGGCCCGATGGGCGTATTCGAAATGGAAGCTTTCTCCAAGGGCACTGCTGGTGTAGCGCAGGCTATTATCGACGCCACCGCAAAGAACGGTTCCTTCTCCGTCGTTGGTGGCGGCGACTCCGCTGCCTCCGTGCGCATGCTTGGCTTGGACGAGGATGGCTTCAGCCATATCTCCACCGGCGGCGGCGCCTCCCTCGAGTACCTCGAGGGCAAGGAGCTTCCGGGCGTATCTGTCCTGGAAGCCTAAAACTGCCTTCTTAATTTGCCAGAAAGAGAGGAAAAATTCATGGCACGCACCCCACTTATCGCAGGTAACTGGAAGATGAACCTCGACCACGTCGAGGCCATCGGCTCCGTTCAGAAGTTCGCCTTTTCCCTGCCAAAGGACTACTACGAGAAGGTCGACGTGGCCTACATGGTCCCGTTTACTGATATCCGCACTATCCAAACGCTGGTAGAGGGCGACAAGCTGCAGGTCACCTACGGTGCGCAGGACATTTCTAAGCACGAGTCCGGCGCATTCACTGGTGAAGTATCTGGCAAGATGTTGGCCAAGCTCGGCTGCAGCTGGGTGGTTGTGGGCCACTCGGAGCGCCGTCAGTACCACGGCGAGACCGATAAGCTCGTTGCAGAGAAGGCAGCTGCAGCATTGGACAATGGCATCAGCCCCATCGTGTGCGTAGGCGAGCCGTTGGCTGTACGCGAGGCCGGTACCCATGTGGACTACGTGGTTAACCAGACCCGCAATTCTTTGGCCGGCCTGAGCGCAGACCAGCTTGCCAAGACTGTCATCGCCTACGAGCCAGTTTGGGCGATTGGCACCGGCAAGGTTGCCTCCGCAGACGATGCCCAGGAAGTCTGCGCCGCCATCCGTGAGCTCGTAACGGAGCTCGCAGGCGAGGAGGTTGCTGCAGGTATCCGCATTCTCTACGGTGGTTCCGTCAAGGTTGATTCCGTTGCAGAGATCGTCAGCAAGCCTGACGTCGACGGCGGCCTTATCGGTGGCGCTTCCTTGGTCGGCGAGGAGTTTGCCAAGTTGGCCGCCAACGCAGCTAATGCCCTGAGCTAACAGGAGTTATCACCCGTCACAGGTTCGCGCTAAGGCGCGGGTTGGAATGGTTCCAGCCCGCGCCATCGTGTACAGTGGGCCGGTGTGATTGCTTCGCTGTACGCGAAGCCTAAAAGTACGATTCCGCGCTAGCGGGTGGCGAGAGTCAACCGCAGGGCGCACGTTAGAAATAAGGATTATCCTCATGGTCTTGGCACTGGAAATCATCTTGGTCATCGCAGCTATTTTGATGTCCATCTTCGTGCTGCTGCACAAGGGCAAAGGTGGTGGCCTGTCCAGCCTCTTTGGCGGTGGCGTGCAGTCGAACCTGTCCGGCTCGACCGTCGTGGAAAAGAACCTGGACCGTTATACCGTGGTCATGGTAATTATCTGGCTTGCGTGCATCGTAGGCCTCAACCTCATCCAGGCATTCGCTTAAGCCACCAGCTGGAATAGCGAAAGCGCCGGTACCGGCTTCCAACCTCCTGGTTTCCTGTGGGAACTGTAGGTGGGGAAGCGGTACCGGCGCTTTTTCTTGGCGCCGAGCCAAAAGTTCAGCTCGGCTGCACGCTAGGCTGACGTGCCTAGAGCTCGGATGCGGCGTCATCGGCAAGGAAGAGGATGGTTTCTTCCTTACCGTGCACGCCTGCAGCTGGCCATTCTTCAGGCTCAGCGCCTTCAACGACGTGCTTGGCAGCTTCCGCCTTGGCCTCGCCTGCTACAAGAAGCCAAATACGATCAGACTTGTTGACTGCGGGAAGAGTAAGGGTGATGCGCTCGCTCGGCGGCTTGGGAGAGTCGTGAACGGGAACAGCTAGCTCTTCTTGTTCCCGAACCGCCTCAGAATGGGGGAACAAGGAATTGATATGGCCCTCTTCGCCCATGCCCAGCAGATGGAGGTCGAAGCCGTTCGGGGCAAATTCCTTCAGCTCTGGCTCATACGCACTCGCCGCGGCTTCCATAGACACCGCGCCCAGATCAAAACCGTGGATATTCTGGTTTGGAATATCTACGTGGTTGAGCAGGGCACTGCGTGCTTGACCCTCATTAGAATCTGCATCAGAGACGGGTACATTACGTTCATCGCCGAAGAAGACGTGAACGCGCGACCAATCGATGCGTTGGGCGGGAAAATTCTCGCCTTGTTGCTGTGCCGCGAAATCCAAACGAGCTAGCTCGTGAAGAACGCCAATTCCAGCGCCACCGCCGGTTAGGACAACTCGCGCGACCCCATCGTGGTGGAGCCCGCCACCGGCGGCTTGGATGCGCGCTACGGTATCCACGAATTTCAGCGCGGCCTGGGAGATAAGGTCATCCACATCGCTTACGCGGTGAAGAGTTACCATGAGGTATCGCTATCCTTTGCAAAGAATCAGAGTTAAGCCGTTTTACTGCTTACTGTAGTCTACTTGGGCGAGCGCACGGAGCGCTTGCGCATAAGTCTTATCGGCATCCAGATGGCGCAATTCTTCAGAGAGAACCTCAGCTTGGGAGCGCTTGCTAAGGCTCACCAAGGAATCCGGGGAACCTGGAACGCACACACGCACCGTGCGCTCGTCGACGACATCAACGTCGACGTGGCTCGTTTCCCGATTAAACCGCAAGTGGGTCACTGGGAAGTGCAGCTCCTGAGAATCGGTCACAGTGCGGTGGACGGGGACTGCCAAACGATCGAGGAGCCATCCGGCCGCGAAGTCTGGCGCTGGGTGGCCCGCAGGGCCCGCCACCTCGACGGACTGCACGGGCTCGTGAGGATGGCGGTCCAATGCGGAGGCTACGACCCCGCGCCACAAAGTGATGGCGGCCCAGGACATATCGGAATCGCCCGGCGTGTAACCGGCGGATAAGGTGCGCAGATCTTCGCCAGTGACGCGTCCGTCATAGGCAACGTTGGTGATGCGGCGTTGAGCCAGTTTACCCACCGAGCTGGAAGCTGGATCAGGCGGGCACAAGGTAGGCCACCAGGCGACCAAGGGGGTATCGGGAAGCAGCAGTGGAGTAACGATTGCCTCGTCCTGGTTTGCCAAGGCGCCGTGCAACTTCATGATGACCATCTCAGAAGCACCCGCTTCACCACCCACGCGAAGCTGCGCGTCCAGGTGGGTATCTGCCTGCGGGTCGCCCGTCACGACGACCAGAACGCGCGACGGGTGCTCGTGGGAGGCATCGCGCACGGAGGCCAGGATGTTTTCCAGATCATCGTCCTCGCGGGCAGCCACGATTAGGGTAAGTACTCGGCCGGTAGTAAGGGTGTAATGCTCTTGGGCCTCTACTAGCTTCTTGGAGATTTCACGCGTAGTGGTGTTGGGCAATGGAATAATCATTGTCTGCGTCCCTCCTATGGGCGGCGCCAGGAGTGGCCCCGGCGGCGCAACATTCTATCGGCGGATTCCGGGCCCCATGTGCCAGCGCGGTATTCCTCCGGCTGACCAGCTTCGGCCCAGTAATCGATGATGGGATCCAAAATCGACCAGGAAAGTTCCACCTCTTCGTTGGTGGGGAAGAGCGAGGACTCATCGAGGAGGGCATCCAAAATCAAGCGCTCGTATGCTTCCGGAGATTCCTCGGTAAAGGCCTCAGCATAAGCAAAGTCCATATTGACGTCTCGGACCTCCATGGTGGAACCGGGCACCTTGGAGCCAAAGCGCATGGTGACACCTTCATCCGGCTGTACGCGGATCACCACTGCGTTTCGTCCCAGCGCATCGGTCTGGCCGTCAACGAATGGTTGATTTGGCGCTGCCTTGAATACCAGCGCAATCTCGGTCACGCGCCGGCCCAAGCGCTTGCCCGTGCGCAGGTAGAAAGGCACTCCTCCCCAGCGGCGGGAGTTTACTTCCAAGGTACAGGCTGAATAGGTCTCCGTCGTGGACTCCGGATCGAAGCCTTCTTCTTCGCGCAAGCCCTTGACAAACTCGGAGCCTTGCCAGCCGGCGGAGTACTGGCCGCGAGCAGTTGTTTTATTGAGTGGGTGCACGGCGTGGGTAGCGCGCAGCACCTTGACTTTTTCTGCCTGCAGGGCCTCAGGCTCGAAGGAGGAGGGTTCTTCCATCGCAACCAGAGCCAAAAGCTGCAGCAGGTGGTTCTGGATGACGTCGCGAGCCGCACCGATGCCGTCATAGTAGCCAGCGCGGCCGCCCAGGCCAATATCTTCGGCCATGGTGATTTGGACGTGATCGATGTAGTGGGCGTTCCACATGGGCTCAAAAATTTGATTGGCAAAGCGCAAAGCCATGATGTTTTGCACCGTCTCCTTGCCCAAATAATGGTCAATGCGGAAGACCGCGGACTCGGGGAAGACGGCGTTGACAATCTCATTGAGCTTGCGGGCAGACTCTTGATCGTGGCCAAAAGGCTTCTCAATGATTACTCGGCGCCACGAGTCCTCGACGGAGTTGGCCATACCCACCCGCTCCAGCTGGTGGCAGATATTGGAGAAGAACTCCGGGGGAACCGAAAGGTAGTATGCCCAGTTGCTTCCGGTGCCGCGCTCGCGATCAAGCTCGCCCAAACGCGCCGAAAGGCGATCGAATCCAGCATCATCGAAGGAACCTTGCACAAATTCGATTCCCTGGGATAAATGCTGCCAGACATCTTCATTGAACTCGGTACGTGAGCCAGCGATGACGGCTGAGCGAACGTAGTCACAGAATGCGACCTTGTCCCAGTCACGGCGACCATAACCCACAAGGGTAAAGCCAGCGGGGAGGAGACCACGGCTCGCTAGGTCGTAGATGGCGGGCAGTAGCTTTTTATATGCTAGGTCACCGGTAACGCCGAAGATGACCATGCCCGCGGGTCCTGCGATTCGCGGCAATCGCTTGTCGCTGGCATTGCGCAAGGGGTTGACCCAAGCGGCTGAGTCGGTCACGAAGAATCCTTCCTGAGTTTATGGGCTTTAAGCTCGCTAATATTTTAGCGGCAGAATGCCCCGCCGAATTCTCGGCGGGGCACAAGTCACACGGCTAGTTTACGCGAGTCGCTCCTGAATGGAAGCAAGCAGTTCCTCCCACGCAGCGACAAACTTATCTACGCCCTCGCGCTCCAGCACTGCAAAGACATCATCGAAATCAATGCCGACCTCTTCTAGCTGGGCAAAGACGTCCTCTGCAGCCTCGCGGCTATCAGACAGGGCGTCGCCGTGAAGGTTGCCCTCGGAAAGAACCGCATCGATGGTCTTTTCTGGCATGGTGTTGACCGTATGCGGTCCAGCCAGCTCCGATACGTACAAGGTGGCTGGGTACTCCGGATTCTTCACGCCGGTAGAAGCCCACAGTGGACGCTGGAGGTGGGCGCCTTCGGGCAAGTCGGCGTCGTCAAGCAAGGCGTCCTGGAAGAGGGCATAGGCGCGCTGTGCATTGGCGACGCCCGCCTTACCCCGCAGTGCCAGAGCAATCTCGCTGCCAATGGCTTCCAAGCGCTTATCTACTTCGGTATCCAAACGGGAAACAAAGAAGGAAGCCACGGAGTGAATGGTAGAGACGTCCTTGCCGGCTTCGGCGGCACGCTTGAGTCCGGTCCGGAAAGCCTCAATGACATCGCGGTAGCGATCCACGGAGAAAATAAGGGTGACGTTGACGCTGATTCCCTCTGCCAAGGCATCTTCGATGGCCGGGAGGGAGCCGGTCGTGGCCGGAATCTTAATCATTACGTTGGGACGATCGACCTTTGACCACAGCTCACGCGCCTGTTCAAGGGTGGCAGTCGCGTCATCAGAAATGCGTGGGTCGACCTCGATGGACACGCGGCCATCTGCACCGTTAGTAGAGGAGTAGATATCCGCAAAGAGGTCGCAGGCATTCTTGACGTCCTCGATGGCCAATGCGTACACCGCTTCATCGGCGGTGGCCTTGGTCTCCTTCAACGTGGAAAGCTCGGCGTCGTAGGCGGTGCCGTTGGTCATCGCCGCGGCGAAGATCGCCGGGTTGGTGGTAACTCCCACGATGGACTTAGCGGAAATTATCTCCTTGAGATTGCCCGAAACTAGGCGCTCGCGAGAAAGATCATCGAGCCAGGTTGAGGTTCCCAGCTGGGCAAGTTCGGAAATGTGGTTCATGATTACTCCTTTTCCAGTCCTGGAGGTTTACTTCTTCGCGGCAGCGAGCGATTCCTTTGCCGCTTCAACAACCGCTGCAGTGGTGAAGCCAAATTTCTCAAAGAGTTCGCCCGCAGGAGCAGAGGCGCCGTAGTGCTCGATGGAAATGGTCCGGCCGAAAGAACCGGTGTACTTGTGCCACGGCATAGCGATGCCGGCTTCGATGGAAACGCGGGCCTGCACTTCGCTAGGAAGCACGGACTCGCGGTATGCGTCATCCTGCTCATCAAACCACTCAAGGCACGGTGCGGAGACAACGCGGGTGGCTGTTCCGGCGGCCTCCAGTTCCTTAGCGGCGGCGACAGCAAGCTGCACCTCAGAGCCGGTAGCGAGGAGGATCACGTCTGGTGTTTCCTTGGACTCTTCCACCAGAACATAAGCGCCGCGGCGCACGCCATCATGAGCCTTTTCCTTGGTACCTTCCAGTACCGGCAGTCCTTGGCGGCTCAGTGCCAGGCCCTTAGGCGCAGCCTTGTACTCGAGAGCTGCAGCCCAGGCCTGAGCGGTTTCGTTGGCATCGGCCGGGCGAATAACGGACAGGTTCGGGATAGCGCGAAGGGCAGAAAGGGTCTCTACCGGCTGGTGGGTTGGGCCATCCTCGCCCAAGCCAATGGAGTCGTGGGTCCAGACATAGTAGGTATCGGTAGACATCAACGAGCCCAGGCGCACAGCGGGGTACTGGTACTCGGAGAAGATAAGGAAGGTGCCTCCGTAAACGCGGGTATTGCCATGCAGAGCAATACCGTTCATGATCGCAGACATCGCGTGCTCGCGAATGCCGAAGTGGAGGTTGCGGCCATATGGCTGAGCCGACCACATATCGGTGGTAATGGCTGCGGGGCCGAAGGAGTCCGCGCCCTTAATCACGGTGTTATTGGAGCCGGCAAGGTCAGCAGAGCCACCCCACATCTCAGGAAGGGAAGCGGCCAATGCTTGGATGGTGGCTTCAGAAGCCTTGCGGGTGGCCAAAGATTCACCCGGTTCCCACACCGGCAATTCAGCGTCGAAACCTTGCGGCAATTCGCGCGCCTGCATGCGGTCAAAGAGTGCCTTGTTCTCCGGATTGGCTGCAGCCCATTCGTTGAACTTCTTCTGCCACGCGGCGTGCTTCTCGGCGCCGCGCTCGCGCAGCTTGCGGGTATGTTCGATGACCTCGTCGTCGATGTGGAAGCTGCGCTCGGGGTCGAAGCCCAAGACCTCCTTGGTGGCAGCTACCTCGTCATCGCCCAGTGCAGCGCCATGAACGCCGCCGGTATTCATCTTATTCGGGGCCGGGTAGCCGATGACGGTCTTCACGCGGATGAAGGAAGGGCGCTCGGTCTCTGCCTGAGCGGCCTTGACAGCCTCCTCAATGGCTACGACGTCTTCTCCGGATTCGACCGTTTGGACGTGCCAGCCGTAGGCCTCGTAGCGGGCTACCACGTCTTCGTTGAAAGCAATATTCGTATCGTCCTCAATAGAGATGCGGTTATCGTCCCAGAAGACAATCAAGTTGCCGAGCTTTTGCGTACCCGCCAGGGAAGAGGCCTCGGCGGTAACGCCCTCCTGTAGGTCACCATCGGAAGCAATGGTGTAGACGTAGTGGTCGAAGGGAGACTCGCCGGCCGGTGCCTTAGGATCGAAAAGGCCGCGCTCCTTCCGTGCCGCCATTGCCATGCCCACGGAGGAAGCAAGGCCTTGGCCAAGCGGTCCGGTGGTGATTTCCACGCCATCGGTGTGGTGCACCTCAGGGTGGCCAGGCGTGCGCGATCCCCACGTGCGCAGCTGCTTGAGATCGTCCATTTCCAAGCCAAAGCCGCCCAGGTAAAGCTGGATGTACTGGGTGAGGGAAGAGTGGCCAACTGACAGAACGAAGCGGTCGCGGCCGGCCCAGTGTACATCGGCGGGATCATGGTTAATGACACGCTGGTACAAGGTGTAGGCGAGGGGCGCGAGGGACATAGCGGTGCCGGGGTGGCCGGAACCGCATTTTTGTACAGCATCTGCGGCTAGTACTCGCACGGTGTCGACGGCGCGGGTGTCAAACTCCGACCAATCCTCCGGATGACGGCGCTCGACCATAGTTTGGAGTTCTGGGGACAACTTATCTTTCGACACAGGAAAGCCTCGCTTACGTCTAGGCAAAAAGTACTTAACTTTATTCAGTCTAGTAATTTTTTAACCGGCGGTGCGCAATTATAGAAAGCTCGGCATAAACGGTATGCTGGCATGGCTAAGTGGAGTGCGCGTGGGCGCTAGAGCGCGCACTGAATCTAGCGGCCGTAGGCCTGTAGTCTTTCGCCCTTGCGCCGAAAATTGTGAGTGAGAGAACTGGAACTTTTTCACGGGCCTGTGCGACCGCTAGGGGTGACCGCGCGCAGGGAGTGTGCGGGGCACAGTTCACCAACGTTCAGATAGTGGAGGAATCCCTTGGAGACCATCAAGGCCTATTTTGCGCTAACGAAACCGAGGATCATTGAACTCCTCCTCGTGGCCGCAATCCCGGCGATGCTCCAAGCACAACGCGGCGTGGAGGCCGTTTCAGACAATATCTGGCTTATCGTGTCGACCATTTTCGGCGGTTGGATGGGTGCTGCTGCCGCCCACACGTTTAATAACGTCGTGGACTACGAGCTGGATCAAAAAATGCAGCGCACAAGGGCCCGCCCGCTGGTAAGGGCCACGATTTCTAAGCGGAATGCAGCAATTTTCGCTTGGGTAATGCTGATCATCTCCGTGCTGTGGTTGGGAGTCCTTGCTCATTCATGGCTGGCGGCCTTTTTCGTGGTTTTGACGAACTTCTTCTACGTCTTCGTCTACACCAAGTTTTTGAAGATGCGCAATGCTCAAAATATCGTCTGGGGCGGCTTGGCCGGCTGCATGCCCGCGATGGTCGGCTGGGCGGTTATCCGTGATAATGCTCCTGCTGGAGAGCCTGACCGCTGGTGGCAGGCAATCGTGCTCTTCCTCATCATCTTCTTTTGGACTCCGCCACACACGTGGGCGCTGGCCATGAAGTACAAGGAAGACTACCGCAAGGCCGGCGTGCCGATGCTGCCCGTAGTTGCTGATGAGAAGGAAGTCACTCGACAGATCGTGTGGTATACCGTGGGCACGGTTATCGTGACCCTACTTATCGTCCCCGCTGCATCGTGGATTTACTTGGTCGCAGCACTTGCCTCCGGCGCGGTATTCCTGTGGATGGCTATCCGCCTGCACAAGGGAGTCAAAAACGGCGCCAAGGTTAAGCCGATGCGACTGTTCATTTACTCCAATAACTACCTTTCGGTGCTCTTTATTGGGCTGTCCATCGACGCAGTATTGGGCTGGGAGCCATTAGGCCGGATGCTCGGCTGGTCGGCCACGTTATTCTAACAGCGCCCAATTACCCAAGGATAAAGCGAAAGCGCGGGAGAAAGCACAGCTGCTTTTCCCGCGCTTTTGGCGTTTGTGGGTGGGTTTAGGCTTTATCGCCAGCTTGGACGCGCAGCACAATGGAACCGGTAGTCTTGCGCTCCTGAAGGTCGCGATGGGCCGCAGCGGCATCTTCCAGTGGGTAGGAGGCCGTGACGTTGAAGCTCAGATCGCCGTCGATCACAGCTTGGACGACCGCCTGGGCACGCATTTGGAACTCGCCTTCTTGGGCTGTCCATGCACCGATGGAAGGCCGGGTGAGGAAGATAGACCCATGCTTGTTCAGCAGCTGCGGGTCGATAGGCTCGACTGGGCCAGAGGCGGCGCCGAATAGCGCAACGGTGCCACGGGGGCGCACCGCTTCGAGCGATTCCTGGAAGGTCGCCTTGCCGACGCCGTCATAGACCACGTCAACACCCCGATCACCGTTGTAGCGACGGACCTGCTCGGCGAGTCCGTCGCCATAGCGAAATACCTTATCCGCACCGGCTGCGTAGGAGAGTTCTTCCTTTTCGTCCGTGGAGACCACCGTATAGACGGTAGCGCCGAGCGACGATGCCATTTGGGTGAGGATCTGGCCTACACCGCCGGCGCCGGCGGTAATCAGGCAGGAAGCGCCTTCACCCAGTTGATAAACGCCATGCGCCAAATAGTGTGCGGTAATGCCTTGCAGCAGCATAGAGGCAGCGACCTCTGGCTGGAAATCATCCGGGACCGCTACTAGTGCCTCGCGTGGGACGCAGACCTGCTCAGCGTAGGAGCCAAAAGCCTGGTTCCAGGCCACCATTGTGCCCTCGGCAATTTCCCCCTTGGGGTCGTGGACTACGCGTCCGGTGCCTTCGAATCCGGGAATGAACGGGGTGGCCGCGTTATAGATACCCTCACGATAATAGGTATCGATGTAGTTGACGCCAGCCATGATGACGTCCACCAATACCTCATCGTCATTAGGGGTGGGGGCGGGAACTTCGGTATAGCGAAGCACTTCTGGTCCGCCGGTTTCTGTGACCTGAATTGCGTGCATATGGTCAGGCTAGCGCAAAAAGCCGGCCGAGTGCAGTACTTCGGCCGGCTGGGAGTATTACGGGTTAAGCGGTCGCTCGCTTTTGTTCGAGTGATGCTTGGCGCGCCGCGTACTTCTCATCGCCGCTGGGAGAGCCGGTGATGAGATCCGCGGTGCCGTCGGTGCGGCGTACACCGTGCGCCCAAAGCAGGGCGGTATACGCGGTGACGAAGGAGGAGAGACCAATATGGAAGGGGACAGTCCAGCGCGGAATGCTCATGTAGAACTGGTAAACGCCTACTGCCCACTGAATGAGGATGCATACAACGAGGACCCAGCCAGCCTTCTTAGCGTCTTGAGGTGCGCGGTTCTTATAAAGCAGGAAGACGGTAATAACCGTTAGCGTCAGGTAGACGTACATGCACATGGCGTGGGTGACAGCCATGGCTTCGGTATCTACCTGCAGGCGGCCTTCCATTCCCACCCCGGAATCGCCAGAGTGAACGCCCGAACCGGTAACCATCGTGCCGGTGATCAGCACAATGCTCAGGGCAACGGTTGCGACCGCTGCAAGGAGGCGAATCGCCTGAGGGAAGCGAGCGCGTGGCGTTCCGTCATCGGGTTCCAAAATGCGGGAATAGAGCATTGCCGCTAGCCATACCAAGAGCATGGAAGGCAGGAAGTGCAGTGCCACCGACCACCAGCGTAGGTCTAGGTGGACAGAGATACCGCCGATGATCGCCTGCAGGACGATGCCGGCGACGTTGAGCCAGGCGTATACCTTGAGCTCTGCGCGGCGACGCGCCATGCGCATGGCAATGACGGCGGCGACAGCCGCTGCGGTTACGACGAAAGTAAGCAGGCGGTTACCAAACTCGATGGCCTGGTGGAGAGCAGGCGCAGCGCCTTCCATAGGGACAAGGGAGCCTGGTTGGCATTCCGGCCAGGTGGGACAGCCCAATCCCGAGCCGGTCACGCGGACAATGGAACCAGACACGGTGATGCCACCCTGGCACAAGAGAAGGATGAGCGCGATGAGGCGCTGCTGTTGCAGTGTAGGGGCGGCTTCCTTAAAGAAGCGCTTGATCTTCGTCCAGTAATTCACGCATAGCATCCTACTAGTCGGAAGATTTCGGGCCTAAAAATTCCTCTCGTTTCGAAAGGAACCGGACAAAAGTCACATTTAGCCATCGAAGCGGAACCAACGGACCGCCGCGAACGACGTCACCGCAAGCCACGCCAACAAGGATAGGAGCTCGAGGCTGGGGAAGGCGGAATTTGAGGCGTCGGTAAGCGCGCCTGCTAGGGCGACAGTCGGCACTGCGTTGAGGACGCCATTATTGCCAAGGCCCTGGGAGTAGAGGGTCCACCCGACTACGCCGAGGAGCAGGAACCAGATGAGGTTAGCCAGTGCGAGTACTACCTCAGAGCTGAGGGTTCCGCCGAGTAGCAGCCCCATGGCGGTAAAAGCCGCAACGCCAAAAAATAGCGAAAGGATCATGAGCAGCACCCCGCCCGGGCTGATACGGAGACCCAGGATATAGGCAGCTATGCCCAAGACGAGGATTTGGAATACCACCATGGTGAGCACGCCGAGGATCTTGCCGCCAATAATGGCCCATGCTGGCACACCGGACGCGCCGGTGCGTTTAAGGGCCCCGTAGCGCCGGTCAAAGGCAAGTGAAATGGCCTGACCGGTAAAGCCTGCGGAGGTGGCCGCTACTGCAAGCACCATGGGAAATACCTCGTGCAAGCCGTGTCCGGTGAGCGACTCCAGGTGTGCCGCGCCAATGAGCAAGGCCAGCGGTATGATGACGCTCAACAATTGCTGTTCGCCGTGGCGCAGCATGAGTTTTGCTTCCATCTTTCCTTGCGCGAGCAACATGGCGCCGGCGCTGGCCCGTTTGGGGGCCGGGGTAAAGGTTCCAGTGTTAAAGGTAGTGCTCATGTGGTGGCTTCTTTCCGCAACGCAGTTTGTTGAATTCGGTCCTGGCGGAGGGTGCAGCTAGCTGCGCAAATGGCGGCCGGTAAGGTCAAGGAAGACCTCCTCCAAGTTGCGGTGAGCCGCGTCTAGGCGCCGCAGCAGGACTCCTTGGCGGGCAAGTTCGGCGGTAAGCGTAGCGATGGTCTCGGGCGTGCCGGCTTGGGTCAAGCGGTAATGCAGCGGCCGGGATTTGGTCGCCCGAATTCCAGCCTCAGCCAAAGCCTCCACATCAACATCGATGTCGGTGCTGAAACTAAGGCCTGCCGAGTCCGACTGCGAGGTAAGTTCCGCGGGGGTGCCGTGGGCTACTAGCTGGCCATGATCCATGATGGCCACTCGGTCCGCTAGTGACTCTGCCTCATCCATAAGGTGGGTGGTAAGAACGATGGTGACGCCATCGCGCCTTAGGGCTCGAACAAGGTCCCACACCGCCAAACGGGATTGTGCATCCATGCCGGCGGTGGGCTCATCGAGAAAAACTAGCTCGGGCCGACCGATAATTGCTAAAGCAAGGGAAAGCCGTTGCTGCTGCCCGCCGGAGAGTCTGCGATAGGGGGTGCGGGCTACTCCTTCAAGCCCGAGCATTTCCAGTAGCCAGTGCGGGGAGAGGGGATGAGCGCTGTAGCTAGCGGTAAGTTCTAGCATCTCCAGAACACGGATGCCGGAGTAGGAACCACCACCCTGCAACATGATGCCGACCTTTTCGCGCACCTTGTCCGGTGCGGAACTCGGGTCTAGTCCCAGAACGTCGATAGTGCCGCTGGTGGGGTGGATAAAACCCTCTGACATCTCAATCGTCGTGGACTTTCCAGCGCCATTGGGGCCAAGGAGGCAAAAGATCTCACCTGCGGTAACGCTAAGGCTCAGACCATTAACGGCGGTGGTGGAGCCATATTTTTTCACCACGTTGTCCATGGTGAGGGCTGGGCGATCGGCTGAAATGGAATTCACGTGGGATTAGTTTAGGACACGGATTCCGCTGCGCCGCACTGCAACCCACCACAGGGCGGTAATGACGGCAAACGTGCAGGCAGCCGACACATAGATGACGATGATGGTGCTGGGCGGCAACCCGAGGCCGCGTGGCAGCACAAAGAAGCTCATAGCTGCCGAATAAGCCACGACGCAGAAACGGAAGATAAGCCGGTTGGCCCATGCGGCCAAAGGCAGTACCGCCCACAGGATGTACCACGGATGGACGACGGGAAAGAAGATAACCAGCACTAAGGAGGCGGTGCCGAGTCCTCCCACAGGGTGGATGCGGCCGCGCAACGTTGCAAAGAGCATGCGGGCCATGAAAGCTACTGCCACCAGCACGCCAAAGGTACGGGTAACGGTGAGAATCGCTTCGGTGTGGTCACCTAGGCCCAGCAGCATTCCAATGAAGCCGGTACCCACGCCTACGGCGGTGGAGGTCGAAAGCCACGAGCGGATGGAGGCCGCCCCGCCTTGTCCCGTGATCCACCCCAGGCCAATGCCGGTCAAAGCGCTAATAAGGGCAATGCTTGCGATTAAGATAACTAGCTGCAGGGCAATGGCATAGGCCAAGGCTTTCCAGCGTGATGCGCCGTCCTTGTCTATCAGGTGGCGGGCATACGCCATCCCCACAAAGCCCAGTCCGATAAAGCCGGTAACCTTGACCATTCCGGCGCAGGACAGACAAAATCCAGAAGCAATCAGTGCTAGGTAGGCACTGCGCGTGGACTCTTCTAGCTTGTCGACGCCCCTGAGGCCCAGCTCCATGCCTACCAAGAGCAGGCCCAGCATTATGGACTCATTATGGATTCCGCCCACCAGGTGCAAGATAGTGAGTGGGTTGAGAATGCCGAGCCACAGCGCAGATTCTGGAGATACCCGGCAGCGTCGCGCGAGACAGCTAATTGCCCACCCAGCAACCATGATGCCGGCGATGGATAGGAGGCGGTGGGCGATAACTCCTAGAAGGATGGAATTTGAGGTAACTGCGCTCACCACTCCAGCGAGCCCGAGCGCTACGGGGCCATAGGGGGAAGGGGAGTTGGCCCAGATAAACGGTACGGATCGGGCGAGTTCATCACCCGCGCCAAGCAATTGCACCGGTCCTGCAGAATACGGATCCATGCCCTGCATCACGATGGAACCGTTGGCCAAATAGGAGTAGATGTCTTGGGTAAAGAGCGGGGCAGTAAAAATCAGCGGGAGGACCCAACCGGCCCACGTGCGCCACAGCTGGTGTGTGGTCACGAGCCGGCGGGCGCGCGCTGGTGTGAGGGCACCTTCTTGGGGTTGGCGCAGCGGCGTGCCTACAAAAGGGGCAAGGAAAACCCAGGCGGCCACCAACAGGCCTACTCCCACCATGACTATGGCAGAAGAGGTCTGCAGCATGCGAGACATGAGGGAGCCGAAGGGCACGTTGTCATAGGGGTTTCCCACTACTGGGAGAGCGCCGGCACCTAACGCGCCGAAGGCGATAAGCAGAGAACCCACTGTGCCTACCCAGCGCAGGATAAAAAATGTCCGCCATTGTGCGGTGGTGGTGCGCTTTAGACCATCCGCATTGGCGGGGACAAAATCAAAACGAGAATCAGGTTCTGCGGCTCCGGTGTCCTCGGCGTGCAGTCGCGCAGACCGAGAACCAGCGGTGCCCAGCTGCGGCAGCTCGGCCTTGACGCCGGAAAGAAAGCCGCGGAATTTGCCTGTCATGGGATAAGACCTTACGCGAATCCTCCGTCTCAACCCCAGCAGGGGCGCTCTTTTAGCGTGGGCAGCGCCGCCAGTCGTGGCGATGAGGGGAGTTGGCCACCCCCGTGCCACGCCGAAGAATGGCCAATGGTGGCATTCTGGAATGAATTAAGGAACACTAGTGTTGTCTAATAAAGGAGGCGCAGTTGGACTGCGGCGCGACTCTCGGAACTATGGGAGTCGGTTGCAGGGCGACTGTAAGTGACCGAAGCGCGAAGGGAGGTCCCGGCATGAGTGCACCTGAGCGTGTAGAAACTACCTACAAGGCGGCTAAGGAATCCCGCACTACGGATGGTGATACCCGCCGGCAGGTGATGCTGTTGCTGCTGAAGGACGGGCCCGTTACCGCTTCCCACTTGGGTGAACGCCTTGGCCTTTCTGCTGCCGGAATTCGCCGGCACTTAGACAATTTGGTGGAAGAGGAACTGACGGAGGTTGTGCGCCGCCGCCCAGTTACTCGCGGCTCAACGGGCAGCGGGTCTGGTCGCGGGCGACCAGCCAAACACTTCCGCCTCACTGATCGTGGTCGAGCGCAATTCGGCCACGCCTACGATGATTTGGCCTCTGATGCCTTGACGGCGCTCCGCGACGTCGGCGGGTCTGAGGCTGTTAAGCGCTTTGCCAAAGTCCGCTTCGAGCGACTCGTTGCAGATGTGCGTCCCTTGATAGAAGAGGGCGAATCTGTAGAGGATGTGGCCCGTAAGCTGGCCGAGGTTTTGGACGAGCACGGGTACGCCGCCACGGTGGACCGCGCTGGTCAGGGAGTGCAAATCTGCCAGCATCATTGTCCGGTCTCCCACGTGGCGGCCGAGCATCCAGAGCTGTGTGAGGCGGAACAAGAAGTCTTTTCTGCTCTATTAGGCAAACACGTACAGCCTTTGGCCTCCATTGCTGGCGGCCACGGGATCTGTACCACGAACATCCCCTTGACACCCGTTAATACAAATACTGAAAGGAGCGAGTCATGACCCAGGCACAATCGGCACCCGAGAACAAGATGACCGATGATGAAATCATTGATTCCATTGGTGCATATGAGTACGGCTGGCACGACTCGGACGCGGCTGGTGCTTCTGCTCGCCGCGGCTTGAACGAAGATGTAGTACGCGATATTTCCGCCAAGAAGGGCGAGCCAGAATGGATGCTTAACCAGCGCCTGAAGGCCCTCAACATCTTTGATAAGAAGCCCGTTCCCACCTGGGGTGCGGATCTGTCTGGCATCGACTTCGACCAGATTAAGTACTACGTGAAGTCCACTGAGGAGCAGGCCCAGACCTGGGAAGACCTCCCGGACGACATCAAGGCCACCTACGATAAGTTGGGCATTCCAGAGGCCGAGAAGCAGCGCCTCGTTGCCGGCGTGGCAGCCCAGTACGAGTCCGAGGTTGTCTACCACCAGATCCGTGAGGACCTGGAAAGCCAGGGCGTCATCTTCGTGGATACTGATACCGCACTGCGTGACTACCCTGAGCTCTTCAAGGAATACTTCGGCACCGTTATTCCAGCCGGCGACAATAAGTTTTCTGCGCTGAACTCAGCAGTGTGGTCCGGTGGCTCCTTTATCTACGTGCCCAAGGGCGTGCACGTAGATATTCCACTGCAGGCTTACTTCCGCATCAACACGGAAAATATGGGCCAGTTCGAGCGCACCCTCATCATCGTCGACGAGGACGCTTATGTGCACTACGTCGAGGGCTGTACCGCTCCTATCTACAAGTCTGATTCCCTGCACTCCGCAGTAGTGGAGATCATCGTGAAGAAGGGCGGCCGCTGCCGCTACACCACCATTCAGAACTGGTCCAGCAACGTCTACAACTTGGTGACCAAGCGCACCAAGGTAGAAGAAGGCGGCACCATGGAATGGGTCGACGGCAACATCGGCTCCAAGGTCACCATGAAGTACCCGGCCGTATGGATGACCGGTCCTTACGCCAAGGGCGAGGTTCTCTCTGTTGCCTTTGCTGGTGAGAACCAGTTCCAGGACACGGGTGCCAAGATGACTCACATGGCTCCGCACACCTCTTCCAATATCGTGTCTAAGTCGGTTGCCCGTGCCGGCGGCCGCGCCGCGTACCGCGGCTTGGTGCAGGTTAATCAGAACGCGCACCATTCCACCTCTAACGTCGAGTGCGATGCGTTGCTGGTGGACAATATCTCGCGTTCGGATACATACCCGTATAACGACATCCGCAATGACCACGTCACGCTGGGCCATGAGGCAACCGTTTCCCAGGTTTCTGAGGAGCAGCTGTTCTACCTGATGTCCCGCGGTATTGCGGAAGAAGAAGCAATGGCGATGATCGTGCGTGGCTTCGTTGAGCCGATTGCTAAGGAGCTGCCGATGGAGTACGCCCTCGAGCTCAACCGCCTCATCGAACTGCAAATGGAAGGATCGGTCGGCTAAAGAAAATGGTCGCTTCGAACGAATTCAACCCGGATAAGATCACCAAGGGTGATGTCTTTACCTCCACCAACGTGGAGGACTTCCCGGTGCCGCACGGCCGCGATGAGGTGTGGCGCTTTGTCTCCCTGCGCAAGCTCCGTGGACTGCACAATGGCGAGTTCGCTGAGGCAGTGGCACAGGACGTCACCGTGAGCGAACATCCAGGTGTAAGCTCCGAGACCGTCGCTCGCGATGACGAGCGCTTGGGCCGCGTTGGTACCCCGTCTGACCGCGTTGCGGCACAGGCGTGGACTTCTATGCCTGAAGGCCAGGTTGTCACCATTGACGCCGAGGCTCAGGTGGAAGAGCCCGTGGTCATTACCTACACCGGCAAGGGCGAGGGCGTAACTTCCTTTGGCGCTACCTCCATCGAGGTAGGCCACCACGCGGAAGCTACCGTCATCTTGAAGTACGTCGGCTCTGGCACCCACGCGGATAACGTCGAGTTTATCGTGGGCGATGGTGCTCACCTGACCGTCGTTGTCGACGTTGATTGGGAAGACGATGCCGTACACCTGTCTAACCACGTGGCACAGCTCGGCCGCGATTCCGTGCTGCGCCACAACTCCGCCATCTTTGGCGGCGAGGTGGTACGTATCGTGCCTCGCGTGAATTTCACCGAGCAGGGCGGCGACGCAGAGCTGCTGGGCGTCTACTTCGCTGATGAAGGCCAGTACTTTGAAAACCGCATGTTGGTGGATCACTCCGTCCCTAATTGCCGCTCCCACGTCCTTTACAAGGGCGCACTGCAGGGCACCAAGGACAATGAGGCCCGCACCTGCTGGGTGGGCGATGTCCTTATCCGCTCCAATGCACAGGGCACCGATACCTACGAGACCAATAACAACCTGATTCTGACTGAGGGCGCTCGCGCGGACGCAATCCCTAACTTGGAGATTGAGACCGGTGAAATTACCGGTGCAGGCCACGCGGCCACCGTTGGTCGCTTCGATGACATCGAGTTGTTCTACCTGATGTCTCGCGGCATTCCAGAGGCTGAAGCCCGCCGCCTCATCATCCGTGGCTTCTTCAATGAGGTCATCCACCGTATTCCGGTGCAGTCCCTGTCCGAGGAATTGGAAAACCGCATTTCCGAAGAACTGGAAAAGATCTCCGCCTAAATCTTTCATAGAAGGAAACCCACACACATTATGTCTACTCTGGAAATTAAGAACCTCCACGCCCAGGTGCTGCCGACGGAAGAAGGCGGCGAGCCGAAGGAAATCCTCAAGGGCGTTAACCTGACCATCAACTCCGGCGAGATCCACGCCATCATGGGCCCGAACGGGTCAGGCAAGTCCACCTTGTCCTACACCATCGCCGGCCACCCAAAGTATGAGGTCACCGAGGGCGAGGTGCTTCTCGACGGCGAAAATCTGCTGGAGATGCCCGTCGACGAGCGCGCTCGCGCCGGCCTTTTCTTGGCGATGCAGTACCCAACTGAGGTACCAGGTGTCAAGGTCTCCCAGTTCATGCGTTCCGCAGTCACCTCCATTCGCGGCGAGGCACCGAAGCTGCGCGAATGGAACAAGGAGCTTACCCAGGCCCGCGAGAACCTGAAGATTGATAAGTCCTTCATCTCCCGTTCCGTCAACGAAGGCTTCTCCGGCGGCGAAAAGAAGCGCCACGAGGTTATGCAGCTGGATATCCTGAAGCCGAAGTTCGCAGTCATGGATGAGACTGACTCCGGTCTGGACGTTGACGCCCTGCGCATCGTGTCTGACGGCATCAATAGCTACCAGAAGGAAACTAATGGTGGCATCTTGATGATTACCCACTACAAGCGCATCCTGAACTATGTGAAGCCGGACTTCGTCCATGTCTTCGCTGACGGCCACGTCATCAAGACCGGTGGCGCTGAATTGGCGGACCAGCTCGAGTCTGACGGCTACGACCAGTTCCTCAAGTAAGGACCGACCCTCGGCCGGTCAACCGCGACTATCCAAAGAAGATTCATGTCTGGATTTGATGTAAACGCAATTAGGGAACAGTTCCCGATTCTCCAGCGCACGGTGCGTGGCGATAAGCCACTGGTGTATCTGGATTCGGGCGCTACCTCCCAGCGCCCGCTGCCGGTATGGAAGGCGGAAGAGGAGTTTGTGCTGCACACGAACGCCCCTGTTCACCGCGGTTCCTATCAATTGGCAGAGGAGGCCGATGATGCCTACGAGTCCGCGCGTCAAGCTATCGCCGCATTTGTGGGCGCGGACCGCGACGAAATCGCCTTTACCAAAAACGCCACTGAGGCCCTGAACGAAGTTGCCTATGCGCTGAGCGACGAGCGCGCGGGGGACCTCTACGTGGGCGAGGGCGATACCGTCGTCATCACCGAATTGGAGCACCACGCCAACTTGGTGCCATGGCAGGAGCTGTGTGCTCGCACTGGCGCTACGTTGAAGTGGTATTCCATGACCGAAGACGGTCGTATCGATCTCGATTCGCTCGAGCTCGATGATTCCGTCAAGGTAGTTGCATTTACTCACCAATCCAATGTCACGGGTGCCGTGGCGGACGTGAATGAACTGGTGCGCCGCGCCCGCGCGGTGGACGCCATGGTTGTCCTCGACGCCTGCCAGTCGGTGCCACATATGGCGGTGGATTTCCATGACTTGGACGTGGATTTCGCAGCCTTCTCCGGCCATAAGATGTGTGGCCCCAGCGGCGTGGGCGTGCTGTACGGCAAGGATGAGCTGCTCAAGAAGCTGCCGCCCTTCCTGACCGGTGGCTCCATGATTGAGATCGTCAAGATGGAAGAGACGACCTTTGCCGAGCCGCCGACGCGTTTTGAGGCGGGCACGCAGATGACCAGCCAGGTGGTTGGCCTTGGCGCAGCGGTGAAGTTCTTGGAAGAAGTGGGCATGGACAATATTCACGCGCACGAAAAGAAGCTCACCGAGCGCGCATTGCGCCAGCTCAAGGAAATCCCTGGTCTGCGCATCATCGGTCCAGAGACCACCGAAAATCGCGGTGGCGCCATTTCCTTCACTGTGGAGGGCGTTCATCCGCACGACTTGGGCCAGGTCCTCGATGACCACGGCGTGTCCATTCGCGTTGGCCACCACTGTGCGTGGCCACTGCACCGTGCCTGCGACGCACAGTCCACCGCCCGCGCTAGCTTCTACCTTTATAACACCGAGGAAGAAGTAGATAAGCTGGTGGATGCAATCAAGGCTGCCCGCGAATTCTTTGGAGTTGCCTCATGAACCTAGATTCCATGTACCAGGACGTCATCCTGGATCACTATAAGAACCCCCAACACGCCGGCCTGAGGGAGCCATATCAGGCCGAGGTCCACCACGTGAACCCGTCCTGCGGCGATGAGCTGACCCTGCGCGTGCGCCTTTCCGACGACGGCAAGACCGTCGAGGACGTCTCCTATGACGCGGAAGGTTGCTCCATTTCGCAAGCTTCTACCTCGGTTATGGCTGAAGAGATCGTTGGACTGCCGCTTGCGGAAGCCAATGAGAAGCTGGCCGAGTTCGAAAAGATGATTACCTCGCGTGGACAAGAAGAGGGCGATGAAGACCTCATCGGTGACGGTGTTGCCTTCGCCGGCGTGTCCCAGTACCCAGCGCGCGTCAAGTGTGCCCTCCTCGGATGGAAGGCCTTCCAGGCTGCATCCGCCGATGCACTAACTGAAGTGGAGAACTAGATGACCGAACCCGTAGATCCTTATCAGAACGAGAGCTCTTCATTCTCCGGCAGCGGCGAGCGCCCGGAGCAGACTGAAGAGCAGATTTCTAAGGCCTTTGATGTCACCGAATTCATGCGTGATGTCATTGACCCCGAGCTCGGCATTAACGTCGTTGACCTGGGCCTTGTCTATGATCTTTGGTTTGAAGAGGACAATGGCAAGGAGATCGTCATGATCAATATGACGCTGACCTCGCCGGCGTGCCCGCTGACCGATGTCATTGCAGAGCAGGTGGAAGACATCGTTAAGGCCAATAAGCTGGCAGATGCCGTCCGCATCAACTGGGTTTGGATGCCGCCATGGGGTCCGCAGATGATTACTGAGGAGGGCCGCGAGCAGCTTCAGGCCCTCGGTTTCGCGGTTTAAAATCGCGTATTAATCACACGCCCCCAACAGCGCATTTCTCGGATTCGGGAAGTGGCTGGTGGGGGCGTTAGTGCGTCTTAGCGTTGGCCGCGTCAATTGCTAGACTATTTCTTCGTGATTGTAACCAATGATTTCGAAGTCAGGGTAGGAGCGCGCACGCTTCTCGACGCCCCCGGGCAGCACCTCCGCGTGCAGCCTGGCGACCGAATCGGCCTCATCGGCCGCAACGGCGCGGGCAAGACGACGACCATGCGCATTTTGGCAGGGGAGACGGAGCCTTATGGTGGTTCTGTGACTCGCTCGGGCCCCATTGGTTATTTGCCCCAGGATTCCCGCGAGGGAAATATCGAGCAAACGGCGCGCGAGCGCGTTCTTTCCGCACGCGGTCTGGATGACCTTAAGCGCCGAATGGCGAAGCAACAAGAGCTTATGGAATCGGCCACGGACGATAAGTTCCGGGATAAGGCTATCCGTAAGTACTCCCGCTTAGAGGAGCAATTCGAGTCGCTCGGCGGCTATGAGGCTGATTCTGAGTGTGCGCAGATTTGCGATAATTTGGGCCTGCCACAGCGCGTCCTAGATCAGAAGCTCAAGACTCTCTCGGGCGGCCAGCGCCGCCGTGTGGAGTTGGCACAGATCCTCTTTGCCGCTACAGAAGGCTCTGGCAAGTCCCAGACCACGCTGCTCTTGGATGAGCCGACTAACCACTTGGATGCGGACTCTATAACGTGGCTGCGCCAATTCCTGTCCAAGCATGAGGGTGGCCTCATTATGATTTCTCACGACGTCGAACTGCTAGAGGCCGTGTGCAACAAGGTGTGGTTCCTTGACGCGGTCCGCGGCGAGGCCGATGTGTACAACATGGGCTATAAGAAGTACCTCGATGCCCGTGCTACCGATGAAGCGCGGCGCCGCCGAGAGCGCGCCAATGCGGAAAAGAAGGCGTCTGCCCTGCAAAAACAGGCAGCCAAGCTGGGCGCCAAAGCAACTAAGGCCGCTGCGGCAAAGCAGATGCTCCACCGTGCTGAGCGCATGATGAGCGAGCTCGATGAAGTCCGCGTGGCCGATAAGGTGGCCAATATTAAGTTCCCTGAGCCGGCGCCGTGCGGCAAGACGCCAATGAATGCCAAGGGCCTGACCAAGATGTACGGCTCGCTGGAGGTTTTCGTGGGCGTCGACCTCGCTATCGACAAAGGCTCTAGAGTGGTCGTTCTCGGCTACAACGGTGCAGGTAAGACCACCCTGTTGAAATTGCTGGCCGGTGTGGAACGCACCGATGGTGAAGGTGGCATCGTCAGCGGCCACGGCCTGCGCATCGGCTACTTCGCGCAGGAACATGACACCATCGACCCGGATAAGTCCGTGTGGCAAAACACCATCGATGCCTGCCCGGATGCGGATCAGCAGGAGTTGCGCAGCCTGCTTGGTGCCTTTATGTTTTCCGGCGAGAAGCTGGAGCAGCCTGCGGGTACCCTCTCCGGCGGTGAGAAGACGCGCCTTGCACTGGCCGCCTTGGTCTCCAGCCGTGCGAATGTACTGCTGCTCGATGAGCCCACCAATAACTTGGACCCAATTTCCCGCGAGCAGGTGCTTGATGCACTGAAAACGTATACGGGCGCTGTGGTTCTGGTGACGCACGACCCGGGTGCGGTTAAGGCACTGGATCCGGAACGCGTGATCATCATGCCCGATGGTGATGAGGACCTGTGGTCCGATGATTATATGGAGATCGTGGAGCTAGCTTAGGGATATATGAAGACACTGCTGGAGAGGATGCCCGCTTGGCGAGAGAAGTTTTGGCTCATCCCCGCCGTGGCGGTGGCCATCGCCGCGATCGGCGCGGAATTGCTCATTGCGGTTGGTAGCAATTTTGACGTGTCGGCCACGCCCTTTTATGACGGCAGCGCCGATAGCGCGCAAGGGATTTTAAGCGCGGTAGCAACCTCGTCACTCTCCTTGGCCGGCACCGTCTTTTTCATTACGCTGACCGCGCTATCCGGTGTCGTCACGGTGATGGGCCCGCGCCTCCTGCACGAGTTTTTAAAGGATCGCTCCATTCAATCCACGTTGGCGATCTACCTGGCAACCTTCATTTTTGCGCTCCTATCCCTGCGCGCGGTCCGTACCGGCGGCGGTGGGGAAGAAGAATACGTTCCTTCCCTCAATGTAGCCGTCACGGTTCTGCTGGCCATCGCCTGCGTTGTCTTCCTCATCTACTTCATCGTGCATATTGCGCAATCGATCAGCATGTCCCACGTGGTGCACGTGGTTGCCCAAGATGTAGAAAGCCACATGCGCCGGCTCATCCGCCGCGGTGAGGAGGAAGAGAAGGTAAAAGCGCCGGGGCCAGAGTTCTACGCGAACGCGGAAAAGCGCCGCAGTAGTGAGACTGGCTATCTCAAATTCGTGGACTATGACGCCATTGCTCAGGCGGCGGCGCGGGAAAATTGTGCGGTGCACCTCGGCGTGGCACCGGGAGACCTCGTATTGGAAGGCGAGGTCATTGCCCACGGCGTACCGCGTTTGCCGGAAGATATAGAACGTCATATCGTGCTTACGCAGCACCGCGAAAACGCCTCCGCCCACGATCCACGCTTTACCGCCCGTCACCTTGCTGAGATTGCCGCCCGCGCTTTGAGCACCGGCGTTAATGACCCATTTACGGTAATTGACATCATTGACCGCTTTACCCAGATTCTTACGGTGATTGGGGATAAGCGGCTTCCGCAGGGCATTGTGCATGTGGGCGGCGAGTTTCGGCTGGATTATCAGACCTTTAGCTATGCCGAAATCGTCGATGCGATGTTTGCACAGATTCGGCGCGATGCGGCCGATAATGCGGAGATTTACCTCAGCATGCTGGATAACCTCGCTAAGGTCGTTGCCCTTCTTCGCACAGCGGAACGCCGGCGCGTGCTTGACGACGCCGCCCAGGCCATCTACTCCGATGCCCGCCGCCAAGTAGGCGGCGAGGTGGAGCTGAAACAGTTGGAGTCCTCCTACCAGCACTTTCAGGCCAACCTAGCTGCGTGGGCGGAATCCGATAAGCCGGGCGAGGAGCACGCCGCGGACTAGACCGCGGCGCGGTTCTCGCTGGCGCTAGTTGCGGAATCCATGCACCGGGGCGGGGATGAAGCCGCCG
This sequence comes from Corynebacterium sp. c3Ub_189, assembly GCF_039907195.1. NCBI lineage: Bacteria > Bacillati > Actinomycetota > Actinomycetes > Mycobacteriales > Corynebacteriaceae > Corynebacterium > Corynebacterium sp. c3Ub_189. The sequence goes on from NZ_JASBOF010000001.1 coordinate 252,950, forward strand.
CGGTTAATGAACTGCGCATTGCCCACCTGATTGACGGGGATGACTGGGGCATAGCCCAATAGGCCGCCGAAGCTGACCTCATCTCCTACTTGGGCGCCAGGTACCGGAATGACGCGCACTGCGGTGGTCTTATGGTTCATCACGCCAATGGCGGCCTCATCGGCGATCATGCCCGAGATCGTCGCGGCCGAGGTATCGCCCGGCAGGGCAATCATGTCGAAGCCAACCGAGCAAATAGCGGTCATGGCCTCCAGCTTGTCCATGGAAATGGAGCCGGACTTGACCGCATCGATCATGCCCTTGTCTTCGGAGACAGGGATGAAGGAACCAGACAGACCGCCCACGCGGGAACAAGCCATCATGCCGCCCTTCTTTACGGCGTCGTTAAGCAGAGCCAAGGCTGCAGTGGTGCCGTGGGTGCCCACCTGGTCTAAGCCCATGTGCTCTAAGATGTGCGCAACCGAATCGCCCAATTCGGCGGTGGGGGCAAGCGAAAGGTCGATGATGCCGAAAGGAACGCCCAGGCGCTCCGAGGCCATGGTGCCCACCAGCTGCCCGGCGCGTGTGATCTTGAAAGCAGCCTTCTTCACCTCTTCTGCAACCTGGTCTAAGCTGGCCCCCTCGAGCGAGCCCAAGGCACGGTCGACCACACCCGGGCCAGAAACGCCCACGGAGACCACACAATCGGGTTCCTCAATGCCGTGGAAGGCGCCGGCCATGAAGGGGTTATCTCCCACGGAGTTAGCAAAGACCACGAGCTTGGCGCACGCTATGGCGGAATCATCCTTAGTTAGCTCGGCCGCTTCCTTGATAACCTCGCCCATCTTCTTGGCTGCATCCATGTTGATGCCGGCGCGGGAGCTAGCGATATTCACGGAGGAACAGACGACGTCGGTAGTAGCCAGCGCCTCCGGAATGGAGCTGATGAGCTTCTGTTCCGCGGTCGTGGCGCCCTTTTCTACCAGGGCGGAATAGCCACCCACGAAGTTGACGCCAACCTCCTTGGCTGCCTTATCCAGCGCCTTCGCTGCATCAACGGGGTTTCCCTCTACGCCGGCCACCACCAACGAGATGGGCGTTACGGAGATGCGCTTATTGACGATGGGGATACCGAGCTCGCCCTCGATGCCTTCGCACACCTCGACGAGGCGCCCTGCCTGCTGGGTGACCCGGTCATAGATGGCCTGGCAGGTAGCCTCCATGGTGGAGCGGGTGCATCCGAGGAGGGAGATGCCCATGGTCACGGTGCGGATATCGAGACGATAGTTCTCAATCATCTCGATAGTGTCCAAGATATTGGTGGTATTAAAACGCGTACTCATTCTAAATCTCGTTCATGGCGGTGAAGAGGTCTTCGGACTGAATGCGGATGGACTGGTGCTTTTCCTCCGCCACGGGGCGCATGCGCTCCTTGATGGTCTGGATGGAGACCTTGTCCGCATCGAATTCGACGCGCAGGATCATGGTGAAGTATCCGCCCATCAGCGTCTGGGAGACGTCGATGACGTTGATATCGAGTTCTGCAAGGGTAGTGGTCACTGCGGCGATGATGCCGGTGCTATCGGCGCCGGTGACGGTCATAATGGCATACATGCATGCAATTCTATCTGCTTGCCGGACGCGCCGCGGTGGTTTGTACGTGCCGGAGTAAGGAGACCGTCTGCACGCCGGCCGCTCCGTTGTTACGGTGGGGAGGCATGACTGATAAGAAGAAGATCCTGTACATCGGTGGACACGGCAAGGTCGGACTGCTGACTGCCCCTAAGCTGGTTGACGCCGGCCACGAGGTCCACTCCCTCATCCGCAACCCAGAACAGAAGCCCGAGATTGAAAAGATCGGCGCGACCCCGGTTATGGCGGATATTACTGAACAAACCGTGGATCAGTGGGCAGAGCTTTTCGCCGCTTATGACGCTGTAGTCTGGGGCGCCGGCAATGGCGGCCGCGGTGGGGCAGACCTCACCTGGGCCGTCGACCGCGACGGCGCCCTCGCTACCCTCGACGCGATGGATAAGTTGCAGCAGGAGGGCAAGAATGTGCCTGCCTATGTGATGATCTCTTATGTCGGCTCCCAGGTAGCCACCACGGATCCTGCCGATGAGAAGTGGTATGCCTACGTGGAGTCTAAGAAGGAAGTAGACAACCGCCTTGTACAGGCAAGTTACCCGCACCTCATCCTCAAGCCAGCGATGCTGACCGAGGAACCAGCCAAAGGCATTGAGCAGATTGAGGATAAGATGCTGAAGGAGTCTCTGACTTCTTCCCGCGAGCTCGTTGCAGACGTCATCGTCGAGGCCCTTGGCCGCGAAAACCTGCCGGAATCCCCGCTTGCCTTCGTTGATGGCGACAATCCAGTGAGCTCCATCAAGTAAGGCGCTAGACTGGCTGGCATTATGACTGCTAAGCCACCAGCTGTACTTATTGATTGCGATCCCGGCATCGATGATTGCCTCGCCCTTATGTACTTGGCGGGTCTGCATCATGCCGGTGAGATCGAGCTGGTGGGGGTTACCACCACGGCAGGCAACGTCGAAGCTCACCAGACCGCGGCTAATGCCCGCTGGATTGTGGACCTGTGCTCGCTTGCCGACGTCCCCGTAGCCCCCGGCCTTCCCCAACCCCTCAAGGTAGATCTCACCACCACCCCTGAGACCCATGGCCCAACGGGGCTGGGCTACGCACATGCCCCCGCTGCCACCGCCAGGCTGCAACAGCGCGATTGGCAGCAGGTATGGGAAGAAGCATTAGCCACCCACGACGATCTGCAGCTGATCGTTTCCGGGCCGGTCACTAACCTTGCTGCATTCGAAGCAACCCATAGCGAGGCTGCCGCGCGCTTCGGCGCCATCACCATCATGGGCGGCGCGGTCAATTACCGCGGAAACACCACGCCAACTGCCGAGTGGAACTTTTGGGTGGATCCACACGCCGCCGCCCAACATTTTCATTCAACCGCCCCACGCGTTCCCACCACACTGTGTTCCCTCGAAGTAACCGAACAGTTTCTCATTACTCCGCAGCGCCTAGACGAGGTCCTTGAATTGTTGGGGGAGCACCCCACGGCACACATCCTGCCGGACGTGCTGCGTTTTTATTTTGAATTCCACCAGGCACAAGGGGAGGGATATCAGGCTCAAATCCACGACCTCTTGACCTGCATGATTGCCCTGGGGCGCATCCCTTATGAAGCGATAGAAACCACCGTGGACGTCGAGGCGGAATCGTCACTGCTGCGGGGCACGAGCGTTGCGGATTTGCGCAACCATTGGGGCCGCGCCCACAATGCGCGGCTGGTAACAATCGCAGACATGGAGGCCGCACATCACGAATGCGTGCGGGGATTGACGCTATTGGCTTCGCATTAGTGGCTTTTAACACGCAGAACCTCTACTATTATCCGCGGCGCACGTGCCGTGCGAGCTCGCTTTCCGAGGTGACATAGGAAAGCAGCACCATCCGCGGTCGTCGCTTATCTTGCCCATTTTTCGGTATATGGATTTGGACTTTTACTGTGTCACAGCTTTCTCTCACCCCCGCCCGCAAGGCGATAGTCATCGCGGGTGCGCTCATCGTCGCCGCGACCTGGATTTATCTGGTTCTTCTGCGTCCTACTGATTGGGAATCTGTCGCCGGCTCGACAGAGGCGCTCATTACGCTCGCCGGCTATCTCGTCGGCGCCGGGCTCCTTCTCACCGGCACCGTTCCGGCGCTACCGGCGCGAACCATCGCCATCATCCCGGTAGCTCTAGTGCTCAATATTGTTGTTGGCGAAATCATCGGTTCTATCGGCGTTCCGCTGTATATCGACTCCGTGGGAACAATCCTGGTAGCCGCGCTTGCGGGACCCATCGCCGGATTGGCTACCGGTACATTGTCTTCCGTCGTATGGGGACTGTTGAACCCTGCCGCTCTGCCCTTCGCCGCCGTGTCTGCCGCCACGGGGTTCCTCTCCGGACTAGTGATCAAGAAGGGAGCTTTTACCAAGGTCTGGTGGGTCATTCTCAGCGGCGCCATCATCGGCATCATTTCCGGCATGCTCGCCGCACCAGTGGCTGCCTTTGTTTATGGCGGTACCGCAGGTCTTGGTACGGGCGCGGTTGTTTCGCTCTTTCGAGAGCTGGGCAATTCCCTCATCGCCTCGGTTACGCTGCAGTCCTTTATTTCGGATCCCCTGGATAAGGCACTGGTCTTCCTCATTGTCTGGGCAGCGGTCAAGGCACTGCCGCAGCGCACCCGAGAATCCCTCCAGCCACGTTAATGCAGGGCCTTCATCCCGCCACCGTTGTCACGATCGCGGCCTGCGGCTGGATCCTTACTTTGGCGCTGAATACCCCGGTGGCGTCGGCAAGCGTCGTGCTCATCGCTTTAGCCTGTGGTACTGCCGCTACCCGCAATGCTTCCGTGATTTTGACAACTGTGGCGCTAAGCGCCCCAGCGGCCCTTTCCATGCTGGTCATTCACGCCCCGTATGGTGATGACCCGGTACTGCCGCTGCTAACTAGCGACGGCCTGGTGCTCGCCGCCACCCTCACCCTCCGGTTCTGCGCCCTCATGGCCTGCTTCATCGCGGCCATGGCAGTGCTGCGCATTGCTGATATCGCCAAATGGCTGCAAGTTTCGCGCGCTGGCCACAAAGTCGCATATATCGTTGGAGCCTCCCTGCAAACCCTGCCCCAAGGTGCGCACGCTTGGCGTTGCGTCCGTGAGGCCAACCAGCTCGCCGGCATCACCGTGACCTGGCGCAATACCATCTCGCGCGTCATTATTCCCGTCATCGCTCGCCTCCTTACCCAAGGAACCCAACGTGGCCAGGCCCTAGCCGCCGTCGGATTCGACCAAGAGGGTCAACGCACCCTCCTGCGTCCTGTTGCCGATTCCATGGTCTCTCGCGTCGTACGCCTGGTCATTCCATTAGTTAGCTTTGCGGTGGTGATTGCTACATGGATTTAGCCCGCATAAAGCCCACCCCTGGGGCCATTTATCAAGTACTCGTCGAACCTGACACAGCCGTCGAAGACGTTGCCGTGCACCTAGCCGAGCAGCTATCTACCGAAGCCATCATCGGCACGGATGCCTCAGCACAGATTAGCTTCCTGCGGGAAACCTGCATCGAAGAAGTAGTTTTAGGCCTCGAAAATGCCGGCGTGCCTGCCCCCGAAATGCAGCGGCGCGGGGAGCGAATGCTTCGCGCTGTAGGACTGTCTGACTACTGCGAACATGACCCAACACAGCTATCCGGTGGCCAAACACGCAGGCTTGCGGCTGCCTGTGTCGCCATTCGCGAGCCAAAGGTCATGATTGTGTGCGAGCCTGCAGCCGGGCTAGACGCAAACTCGCGTACGCAAGTGGTTCGCCTCTTGCAGGAATTGCCGGAAACCTGCGTCATTTCCGTTTCTAGTTCCTCCTGGCCAGAATTGGGTGGGCACATCATTGGAACAGACCCACTTGTAGCGGCCGTCGACTTACCGCGGGTTTCTGCAAGCCCCCGGACGGGGAGTATCGGTCCGCTAACGGCACGCAGGGGTGCAGCAAAGAAGAAATGGTGGCACTTTTCTCAGCCCAGTGGCACGCCTTTCAGCGTCGGACCGGTAGAAATCCCTATCACGAAATCCGCGGTTACGTGGCTGCGAGGCGATAATGGCAGTGGCAAAACCACGCTCCTGCGGGCTGCTGCTGGGCTCGATGGCGCCGGAGCTATCCCGAATCCACCCGCTCTTGCCTTGCAATCGCCGTTTGATCAGGCGGTATTTCCAACGGTGGAGGAGTTCGTCCCCAATGACACCTTGCGCAACCTGTTGGGACTAAATCCTGCAGATCATCCTCTCGATTTATCATCGTCTCGTCTGAGACTTGCGCAAATTGCCCACGTGATCGGGCAGCACCGACAGGTGGTCCTGCTCGACGAACCAGACACCTTGCTTTCCGCTGCCGACCGCTGGCTCATGCACCAACTCATCCACTACGCACTGCAGTCCGGCAGTTCCCTCGTGGTTACCTGCCACGATCCTAAGTTTGTGGCTGAAATAGAAACCTATGCCGAAGTAACGGAAAAGACACTGCCGACGCAGCACCTATAAGCGCATATAACACTGCTCCCGGCTGATTCCAGCATCAGTAGAGAAGCAGCCGGGAGCAGAAGTAGGTGTATGGGGTTACTGTGGGCTCGCCTGAGCACCGCGGATGGATTGCTCTACTAAGTCAAGAACATTTTCCAGCTCCGCGGTATCGCCCAAGGCAAGCCGGTTAATGAATCCGTCCATGAATACCTCAAGATAGATGGCTAAGGTATCGATTCCTACATCATCTCGTAGGCGACCCTTATCCGCATTAGATGCCAATCGTGCGCGAACGGCTTCATCACGAACCGATTGATTTTCTTTCCATCGAGCGGCGAACGAGGGGTCCGTGCGTAGTAGGGAGGTGATTTCCAAGCGAGTGGCTAGCCAATCGTGGCGCTCTGGATGCTGGAGCATTTCCCGCATGACTTCTACCAAGCCATTTTGAGCCACGACTTCGGCCTGGCGAGCGGCATCTTCTTGCGCCAAGGCAAGGAATAGTGACTCCTTGTCACCGAAGTGGTGAAAGATTGCGCCACGTGACTTACCCGTCGCTTGTTCGAGTAGCCGAACAGTCGCTCCCTCGTACCCGTGCTCTGCAAAGCAGCGGCGGGCACCTACGAGAATGTCGTGCCGGCGGCGGCTAAGTTCAGATTCGCTCACGATGGGCATAGTAAGGAACTCTCCTTAATGGGGGATGTCTAAAGATAGTTTAATCAGTAATTTTAAATAAGAAATAAAATCGACGTGACGAAACGCGGGGCCGCATTGCCCTTCCTGGGGAGGGCGGTGCAACCCCGCGTTGTCGACTGAACTTAGTCCTTTAGCCCCTCGGTTGGGCTAAAGGACTGCGCGAAGACGCTTAGTTCTTCACCATCTGACGCAGAACGTACTGCAAGATGCCGCCGTGGCGGAAGTAGTCAGCCTCACCCGGGGTGTCGATGCGAACGTCAGCATCGAACTCCACGGCCTCGCCGGATTCCTTGGTAGCGGTGACGTGGACGGTCTTCGGGATGGAGCCATCGTTGAAGGCGGAGATGCCCTCGATGTCGAAGGTCTCCGTACCATCCAGGCCCAAGGACTCGTGGGACTCGCCCTGCGGGAACTGCAGTGGGATAACGCCCATGCCAATCAGGTTGGAACGGTGGATACGCTCGAAGGACTCAGTAATAACAGCCTTCACACCAAGCAGGTTGGTGCCCTTGGCTGCCCAGTCGCGGGAAGAGCCAGTGCCGTACTCCTTACCAGCAATGACAACGAGCGGAATGCCGGCTTCCTTATAGTTCTGGCAAGCATCGAAGATGAAGGCCTGCGGGCCGCCTTCCTGGGTGAAGTCACGGGTGTAGCCACCGGTGACGTCGACCAGCTGGTTAGCTAGGCGAATATTCGCGAAGGTACCGCGCATCATGACCTCGTGGTTACCGCGACGGGAGCCCAGGGAATTGTAGTCCTGGCGGGCAACGCCGTTTTCATCGAGGTACTGCGCAGCCGGGGTGCCCGGCTTAATAGCGGAAGCAGGGGAGATGTGGTCAGTGGTGACGGAATCGCCCAGCTTTGCCAGAACGCGTGCGCCCTTGATGTCTTCAACCGGGTTCGGCTCGGTTGGCATGCCATCGAAGTAAGGAGCCTTGCGGATGTAGGTGGAATCCTCATCCCACTTGAAGGTCTCGCCCTCCGGCACGTCCAGGGCGCGCCAAGCATCGTCGCCCTTGAAGACGTCGGCGTAGTCGGCCTCGTACATCTCGCGGGAAATAGCGGACTGGATGGTGTCCTCAATCTCCTGCGGGGATGGCCAGATGTCCTTCAGGAAGACGTCGTTGCCTTCCTTGTCCTGACCCAGCGGCTGAGCGTCAAAGTCAAAGTCCATGGTGCCGGCAATGGCGTAGGCGATGACCATGATTGGAGAAGCCAAGTAGTTCATCTTGACATCCGGGGAGATACGGCCCTCGAAGTTGCGGTTACCGGAAAGTACCGCGGTGGCAGCGAGGTCGTTCTCGTTGATGGCTGCAGAAACCTCGTCCGGCAGTGGGCCGGAGTTACCGATACAGGTGGTGCAGCCGAAGCCGGAGAGGTAGAAGCCCATGGCTTCGAGGTCCTTCCACAGGTCTGCACGCTGGAAGTAGCCATCAACAACCTGGGAGCCAGGAGCACAAATGGTCTTAACCCATGGCTTGGACTGCAGACCCTTTTCTGCTGCCTTACGGGCGATAAGGCCTGCGCCCACCATGACGGATGGGTTAGAGGTGTTGGTACAGGAAGTGATGGAGGCAATGGCAACCATGCCGTGGTCCAAGGTGAACTCGCCACCGTTTTGGGACTCCACGGTAATTGGGTTGGAGTGACGGCCCTTCGCGCCAGTAGCCGAGGACTCGCCGTGACCCTCGCGGGCCTTGTTCAAGCCGCCGGTGACGTCCTCCATAGCTGGGGCGCCGCCTTCTGCGGACATGCGCTTTGCCTCGACAGAGGATTCGTCAACGCAAACCTCGTCGGTGGTGTAGTTAGCCAGATCCTTACGGAATTGCTCCTTGGCCTCGGTCAGCAGGATTCGGTCCTGCGGGCGCTTCGGGCCGGCAATGGAAGGAACAACGGTGGACAGGTCCAGCTCGAGGTACTCGGAGTACTTTGCTTCTGGAGCGTCCTCCTCCAGCCACATTCCCTGTGCCTTGGCGTAGGCCTCGACGCGGTCAATCTGCTCCTGCGGGCGGCCGGTGAGCTCAAGGTACTTGGTGGTCTCCTCGTCAATCGGGAAGATTGCAGCGGTAGAACCGAACTCAGGGGACATGTTGCCGATGGTGGCGCGGTTTGCCAGCGGGACAGACTTAACACCGTTGCCATAGAACTCAACGAACTTCTGAACAACGCCGTGCTCGCGCAGCATCTCGGTGATGGTGAGAACGACGTCGGTTGCAGTAACGCCGGTAGGAATCTCACCGGTCAGCTTGAAGCCGACGACCTTCGGGATGAGCATGGACACCGGCTGGCCGAGCATGGCAGCCTCTGCCTCGATGCCGCCGACGCCCCAGCCCAGAATGCCCAGGCCGTTTTCCATGGTGGTGTGGGAGTCAGTACCGATACAGGTATCCGGGTAAGCAAGGCCCTCGTTGTCGAATACAACGCGGGACAGGTACTCGATGTTTACCTGGTGGACGATGCCGGTTCCCGGAGGGACAACGCGGAAGTTGGAGAAGTTCTCGGCACCCCAGCGGAGGAACTGATAGCGCTCTTCGTTGCGCTGGTACTCAATTTCAACGTTCTTTTCCAGCGCATCGGTAGAGCCGAAAGCCTCAACGATGACGGAGTGGTCAATGACCATTTCGGCCGGGTTGAGAGGGTTGACCTGATCCGGAGTGCCACCCAGTGCGGAGACGGCCTCACGCATGGTAGCGAGGTCAACAACGCAAGGAACGCCAGTAAAGTCCTGCATGAGGACGCGTGCCGGGGTGAACTGGATTTCGGTGTCCGGTTCTGCTTCCGGATCCCAGTTTGCCAGGGCGTTAATGTGATCCTTGGTTACGTTCTTGCCGTCCTCGTTACGCAGCAGGTTTTCTGCCAGCACCTTGAGGGAGTAGGGCAACTTCTCCAGACCGGAGACGGTGTTGATGTCAAAGTAGTCATAAGACTTACCGTTGACATCAAGGGTCTTCTTGGCCTCGAAGGAGTTCAAGCTTTCAGTCACAGGGAGCTCCATTCCTTGTTAATAAACAGTGTGTTCTGTTTGGTACTCGTCGCCAGTCGTCACCGCGGGGCAGTGCTCGGCGTCACTGGTCACTAGTGTGACGCGACGCGACCATGGGGCCCGCTGTGTTGAAGGCGACAAAGAACGCGATGGTTCACCTAGATATTGTAGAGGCTAAAACCTTCGGTCGCTGCCATTGTAACAGTACAAGCGTTCTGTTTTCACCTTTTCTGAAAAATCGGCGAGTTGAGGAAATGGGTTCCCGTGATCCGACCGTATCTTGGGGAGAAGAAGTTAGTTTAGGAGCCCTATATAAGGAAGAGATACACATGGTTCCCGCGGGCGTAGATATAGCTGATTTGGCAGGTCAGCTCAAAGTGGACGGCGTGGCCTACACGTCCCCAGCACTCAGCCAAGATGCACTGCTCAACGCGGAGGTAGCTCAAGGCTTGCGAGACGGTGACGGTGTAGCCGTGGTTGATGTGATAGCTGATCGTGCGCCTGATGTCCGTGACATTGCCCAAGAGCTCCAAGACGCGACAGGTTTGAATACCGTCATCGTACAAACCCCTCGCCATGTTTCTTCCGTTAGTGACACTTATAGCCGCGCTGACATTGAGTCGGTACAGGCGCTGATCCCGCCTGGAGTTGAACAAGTAGACCTTCTGTCTGAGTACTACAGGGGACTAGACCAAATCAGCTTCCCGGTGGGCACAGTGGTGGGAGCGGTTGTCGTAATCGCCGTGATTGTATTCGTTAGCTCTTTCCTAGCGGCCGGCCGTCACACGCCCTAATAGTTGAAAAGGATCTACGGAAATTGGGGGTGCGAGTCGGGCGGGTGAAGAAAGCCGGGCGGGAAACGAGGAACTTGGCTTTCCAAAATTGAACAAATGCTTCTTGAAAAATAAGTTTGTTCGAAAAAGTATTGGGTTAAAGGGCGAAACTTTTGCGAGCCATAGATGTACGAAAATTTCGGGCAACTAGCCCGAAGGCGTGAACTGAAGGACTCTGGGTGAATGCGGATGGCGCAGTTTCGTTCACTCACGGTTTGTCGAGAGGGTCGGTTGTGGATTGGAGGGGTAGAAGTTCGCTCAGGACTTAGCGTGAATCGGGTATCTAATTAAGGATCATGAATGGGGCAGGGGAGTGGTCAAAGTAAACCCTTAGGGGTTGACATCAAGTGGGGGAGTGGTTCAGTTGTTCCAGTCGTGGCCTGGCTGGAGGTCGGAGGGGCGTATAGAACCCCAGTTATTTAGTGATTAAAGTCACAATAACGGGATGGTAACAAAATCATTGCAGGTTAGGTGCACATGTTGAGTCATGTGAATTAACTTGACTCATGTGAATTGCGGGAAAATTGTGCGAAACGGGCGTGTCGTGACGTAAGGTTCGGTTGTCGACTCAGGAGACATTTCTTGCTTCCTGGGTTCATGGGCTTAGCCTTGACTGTCACGACAGAGCTCGCACGGGTATGTGGGGAAGCACGCCTCGAGCGAAAGTTAGAACGTCGAGTGGCCGTTCTTGGGAGTCAATGAACCGGGACCCATCGAAAGTGATTTGGGACGCAGGCAAAGAACTTGAGCGATTGCAATGTTCGAAAAATTACACATCAACCCACCTTCCGTTTATGAGGTGAGACGGGTTCATTAGAACTCCACCGTGTGGAAATTTTGGTGCGAACCTTTATATGGCTAAGGCTGAAAGCCTGTCGTCACAGAAGGTGCGTACGGAGAGGTCCATAGGGATAGGGTCCGGGAACACCGAATCACTCCACAAGGGTCAGCCTCGTGTGGCCTGTTCATGGTTTGTGGCTGCTTGCCCTCGACGGCTCGGTAGTGCTCAAAAGGTTAGACCTTTTGGACTCCAGTTGGCGCCGCGGCGAGGTCCGCCAGAACCCGTAGAGCAGTTCTCACAGTGCTCAGTGCAACGAAGACGTGATCGGGGCATACGGAACCGCGGGTTGTAAAACGCACCCTGGAGCGTATGTCGCGCGCAGCGCAAGAGTAGAAGTGGATTTCACAGTCCGTGGGACTTTGTTTGAACAGGGGATAGTTGTAGACCATCTGTGTCCGACTTGTCGGGCTCGTGCAAGTAGACCTTTAGGCTTTCTTGCCGGGGTACGAATTGTCTGGATGTCGCTGTTGTGGGGAAACAGTAGCGATTTGAGGCGGCCAAAATTTGGCGCGGCAAGTCCACAACTTTCTCTAGTTCCTACATGGAAGCCCTAAGGCTGCTGAGGGTCCACCGAAAGTGCACACCCGGAGTGAAGTCTCAGCCGAAGTAGGCAGTCCATCAATAATTACCGCTCTAGTGTCTGAGGGCACCAAGGGGTTGGCTTCGTGTATCTATTGATACCGACTCGAGGCGAACCTCTGGGCCACCCAATAAGGCATGCGATAACGCCTGTGTTTGTGCGAAATATGCAGGCGGGGAGCCCGGGCATACCTATGTCCGGAGGTCTTCATGGACCCTCACTAAAGGAGCAACGTGGGCCCAAACTAGGAGTATTTCAGTGGCCACCATTCGCCTTCCGCGCATTCGACATGTTCGCGCTTTCATTGCTGCAGTAGCAGGTACTGCAGCTATTTCAACGCTTTCCACCGTAGCCCCAGCGGGCGCCGATGAAGTATCGACGCCAAACCCAGGTACGGTACAGGATCAAAACTCAGACCACGTAGCAATTGACCGTGCGGTTGCCAACGCAGATTCACTGCAGGGCGCTGTAGAGGAATCCCGGGCAGAGCTAGGTCGCGCGGAAGCAGATGTTTCCGCAGCGGAAGACCGTATTGCTCAGATTCGAACCCAATTGGAACAAGTGAACGGCGAGCCGGGCACTAATGAAGAGTATGTTGCCAGCTTGTCAGATGAGCTGCGCCAGGCGGGTGAGGAAAAGCGAGAAGCCGAGAATCGTGTTGCGCAGGAGCGCCGAGAGCTGGCCCAGAATGAAGCGCGACTAAACGCTACCCAAAGATTTGCGGAAGCCACTTTTGCCCGCCAGCAGCAGGCTGCGCCTCAAGGGGAGGTAGCAAGCGGGGTGCAGCTCTCGCAGCAGGATTCTCTTCCAGTTGCGCCAAATCAAGGCGATAATCTTGATTCTGAGGTGTCAACAAATGCTTTCTCGGTCAACCCTCATGACTTGACGAGAAAGGTCAAGCCGCAAGACTTTACGGATGAGGTAGTGGATCAGGGACCGTCCGAGGTTCCGGGCAGTGCGGACGTTGCCGATAATCCGGAGGATTCATCCGTTGTAGAGCAGCAGAAGACTACTCCAGAAGCGGACTTTGGAAACGCCCTCAATAAGGGTGCAACGCCTACGTTCCAGAACGTCGATTTCGGCACTGGGTCTTCCGTGAATGATGCGCTCGGACTTGCGAATGATATCGCTGCAGCCGTTGATGAGGACGATGTGCGCACCCTCATGCAGAGCTCGTCTGACCTACTAGGTTTGGGCAGCCCGAATACGGCACCTGCCGCCAGTGTTGACGCTCCCGAGGTGGATGAGGTGGCTGAAGTAGAGGAAAGCACCACCGGTGCAGACGCGGGCCGAGACGCTCAGATCGAGGCCGTCATTTCTCGCGCTGAGTCTCAGGTCGGCGTCCCTTATGTGTGGGGTGGCGGCGATAATAACGGTCCTACTGGTGGGCTTCGCGATGGTGGCGTGGCTGATTCCTTCGGGGACTATGGACAGTCTGGCTTCGATTGCTCGGGGCTAGTCAAGTACGCCTACGCGGCAGCCGGCCTGGACCTTCCTCACTACACTGGTGCGCAGTACCAGCAGGGTAAGAAGGTTCCCCGCGAGAACGCACAGCGCGGTGACCTTATCTTCTACGGACCTGGTGGAAGCCAGCACGTAGCTATCTACCTAGGCGACGGCCAAATGATTGAAGCGCCACAGTCTGGTCAGACTGTTTCAGTAGTTCCGGTTCGCTGGGGTGGCGCTACTCCCGATGTCGTGCGCCTTCTCTAATCTCCAACTTTTGGTTGGTATGGTTTAGGGCATGACTGACGCACAACAGAATGCCCAAAACTTCGATGCCCTCCTCGTTCTTTCTTTCGGTGGCCCGGAAGGAAACGAGGAGGTCGTTCCTTTTTTGGAGAACGTTACCCGAGGTCGAGGTATCCCTCGCGAGCGGCTAGAAGTGGTGGGCGAGCATTATTACCACTTCGGAGGGGTAAGTCCGCTCAATGCTCTTAACCGCGAAATCATCGATCATCTCGAAGGGGAGCTGAACAAACGCGGACATAATCTACCGGTCTACTTTGGCAATCGAAATTGGCATCCCTTTGCCAGTGAGACTGCGGAGAAGATGTCTCAGGACGGGGTGCGCAAGGTAGCTGTCTTCGCTACCTCTGCATGGGGTGGGTACTCCGCATGCCGGCAATATGATGAGGACATTCAGCAGATGCGTGAGCATCTGGCGGAGCAGGGTTTGCCGGACATTGAATTTACTAAGATTCGCCAATTCTTCGATCATCCGAAGTTTGTTGCCGAAATGGCAGCCGCTGTCACGGAGGTCTGGGGAGAGGTTCCGGAAGAAAAGAAGGAATCCACTCGCTTGCTATTTACCGCCCATTCGGTTCCCATTGCACACGATAACGCGGGCGGCGCGGAAGGCGACAAAAACCTTTACTCCCGCCAGGTGGCTGAGGCGTCGCGGTTGGTGGCCGCACGGGCCGGTATTTCTGATTATGACCTTGTATGGCAGTCACGGTCGGGTAATCCCCGCACTCCGTGGCTCGAGCCAGGCATTGTTGATCACACCACAAACATCCATAACAACGAAGACGTCGACACGGTCGTGGTATGCCCGATTGGCTTCATCTCCGATCATATGGAGGTTATCTGGGATCTTGATTCCGAGTTGCAGAAGGCAGCCGAAGAGATGGGTGTCAAGGTCCTGCGCACCCGTACAGCGGGTCCGACTCCACGTTTTGCGGAGATGGTTGTTGATCTCATCGATGAGCTAGAGCAGAGCCGCGAGTGGGAGACCAGCGGGAGTGTCACGGTGCAAGGGTGCACAGTCAATGGTGAGCCGTGTGCAGCGGGGTGCTGCGATATTCGGTCCCGTTAACGGGCAAATTCTCCAAGCGCATAAGACACGCCCGTCATGCGCGCCTGGCGGATATGGCGCCACAAGCGAAGCAATTGTGGATCAAGGCTGTGGTCATTGATGCGGTCAGTAACGGTTTCGATGATCGCGGCCACTCGGTCGGCCCGGGCAAAGAGCTTGGCTGCTCGAGCTGGCGTTGAGTGGGGAAGGCCGGGCGTGTCATAGAAGTCGCTCAGGGTTCCCACGGTGAGGCGTGGGCTGGGCAAGGCCTCGGTGCT
Organism: Corynebacterium sp. c3Ub_189; assembly: GCF_039907195.1. Classification (NCBI taxonomy): domain Bacteria; kingdom Bacillati; phylum Actinomycetota; class Actinomycetes; order Mycobacteriales; family Corynebacteriaceae; genus Corynebacterium; species Corynebacterium sp. c3Ub_189. Next base: position 268,011 of record NZ_JASBOF010000001.1, read on the forward strand.
ATACCCAGTTGCGGCGATGAGATCGGCGGACTCATTGGTTGCTTGAGAGAGGAGTGCGTCGGCTTCACCGGGGCTTAGCCAGGCGGGCGCGGGGAGCTGCTGCTTTTCGACGACCACTTGCCACGCAGTATGGCTGTGGCGAATGTGGGGTACGAGGACTAAGTTACGCAAGGGATCATTGGTACGAACTATGATTGCTCCGGCAGAACTTTGTGTGGCCGCGCGATAGGACTCCGATCCTGCAGGCAATGCGGGCGGCTCGCCTGGCCCGGACAGTGCGAGACGCACAATAGGCTCTGCACGTACACCGCGATGAGCGGTGAGCTCGGTGGTCTCCGCGCGCAGCATGGCTAATAGATCGACGAAGGGGGATTCGTCCCAGCATTCTGGACGTCCGCCTAGTTCAGTAAGCGCGTCCAGTAGGTCATCGGTGGTTTCATGTCCCCACAGCCACGAGCCAAGCCATACGGCAGTGTTTTGTAAAGGTGACCATACTTCGGCGCGCATATCCATGGCGAGCCAGTCTAGTAGATAGACTAACGGGCCATGAGTTTTGATCCTTATGGCGGAGATATTTTTGCTGGCCACTCGCGGTCGAAGCCGCGCCAGTACCCAGAAGTGCCAGCCGAGCCCGGAATGGTAGTGGAAGTGCGCGGCGACGACTTTGTGGGCGCTGTTATGGGCGTGGATAAAACCGTTTTCGGTGAGGTGGTACGCCTTGAGGATCGCCACGGCGTAGAACGGGTCTTTAACCTGGTTAAAGGCGGGTTCCTGGTGGAAGGAAAACCTGTGACGCTTACCCGGTACGTCGAAAAGCAGGCTCCTCGTAAGTCCAACTCCGGCTCCCGCCGCGTAGAGAATGTGGAGGCTAAAGTCGCCGCGCCGTCGCGCATTTGGGTAGAAGGCGTGCATGATGCTGCCATCGTAGAAAAAGTGTGGGGCCACGACCTGCGTGTGGAAGGCGTGGTAGTCGAATACCTCGAGGGTTTGGACAACTTGGAGGCGCGCCTCGCAGAGTTTCAGCCAGGGCCAGGCCGCAGGGTCGGAGTATTGGCGGATCGCTTGGTTCAAGGCTCCAAGGAAACCCGATTAACGGAAACCGTGGGAGAGCATGTCCTGGTGACTGGACACCCCTTCATCGATATCTGGGCGGCGGTAAAACCACAGCGCGTTGGCCTGCGCGAATGGCCAGATGTTCCCTATGGCGAGGATTGGAAGACCGGTATTTGCCGCCGCGTAGGGTGGAGCGACCCGAAGGATGGGTGGCGTCATGTCTATAACGCCGTGCATTCTTTCCGCGACCTAGACTCCAGCCTAATCGGTGCCGTGGAGCGCCTCGTGGACTTCGTTACTACACCTGAGTTGAGCAAATCTGATTTGCTCTAGGGGTGGGCAAGGTTGGCGCGTTCAATGAGGTTGACGGCCAACTGCCACCCCGCCATTTCCGCGCTCCAGCCGGCCGCTTGGAGGCGTTGCGACATGGCTTGCTTGGAAATTCCTAGCTCTTCGGCGGCCTCATTCTGGTTGAGCCCCGCACGGACGAGTGAGGTTGCTTCACGCCCTTCGATGGTGCGTTTGTGCAGAACGTATCCAAGCAGAGCAAAGGTGGCCGCAATATCGCTCGCCTCCGAGGCGCGGCCGCGCTTATTGAGTTTGGCGTAGACCTGCCCCATGCGGGCGGACTTCCGCAATGCAGCGGTTGCTACCTGGCGCGCGCCTTCCTCATCTTCTTGGTTGCCGGGGCTAATGCCGATGCCGATGGCCCAGTCGCCGTCGGCAAGCAAAGCCATGACCACGTCGCACACGGCAGTTGCTGAATCAACTACGGCGCAAATATCTTCCACGCCGAGCACGTGGAACTCGCCCACACCATTGAGGGTGGATAGAGCCGTTGCGGAGCGTTGGACCAACTCTGCGCGACGCACGGAGCGGCCCCGGTAGCGAGCGTGGACAGCAAGCACAGAAAATCCTCCTTAAGGAACCAATTGCGAATTAGTCTACCGCTCGTACTTGACTTATGGGCGAGTGGGTAGACGTGAATCCATATACAGCCCGCCCATACCGATGGCGGCAAAAGCTACCATGGCAACAATGATGCTGGGCGAGGTGTGGCCGGTGAGGGCATCGCCGAAGAAGACGCCGAGGGCAGTAGTTGGGACGGAACCGAGGAGAGTGGCCACGGTGAAGTGGCTAAGCTTCACGGGTGTTAGTGCGGCAACATAATTCAGGAGGCTGAAGGGGACGCCGGCCACCATCCGCAGCGAAGCGATGGCCAGCCAGCCGCGCCGCTCTAAGTGGGCATTGATTTTAAACACTGCTGGGTGGGTTAGGTGCGGCCGGATCCAGTCTCCGAGGAGCGTGCGGACGATGAGGAGCGAGAGGGTCGCTGACACCGTCAAGGCGCACAAGGAGAGGGCGAGGCCCTTCCATGGGCCAAAAAGTATTCCTGCGGCTACTGTCCACAACGTCCGAGGAAATGGAAGCTGCGTAAATATGACATAACCTAGGATAAAAAGGAGAGGAAACCACGCACCATAGCGGGTGGAGGCGACGCGAAGCTGGGACACGTTCGGCAGATCAAAGAAGTAAAAGAGTATCGCGCCGGTGGCGATGGCGGCGAGGACGGCTACCCAACGACGCATCGACCACTGGAGAATTGACCGCCAGGCGGACTGGGCGAGCGACATGAGGAACTGGCCGAAGCTGCGCGCCCAACTCAAAAATGTGGTCATGGGGGAGATCGTAGTCCTTGTGGGAGTACTGAATAGAAAAATCCGGCGGCTACCTTAGTGGTAGCCGCCGGTCCGTTGTGCCCGAGGG